>NZ_JANHZQ010000015.1:0-96571 GCF_041414725.1 Alteromonas sp. DY56-G5
TGGTGAACACTCCGAATTTCACTATGCCTATTAGATCAAAGCCCCAGACTTTCGTCTAGGGCTTTTTCAACAGTCTGCGGAGCCTAAGGCTCCTTTCTGAAAGTTTCTATTTACGCTTCTTCTTAAGCGCCAACTTTTGCTTTTTCTCTTGTTCTTTCAGTACTTCGTTAATAAAACTCTTTCTGCCGAACTCACGTGTGATAACACACTTGTTTAAGTCGAAACCGCGGGCAGGGCAGTATTCTCTGCCATATAGAATGATTTGCAGATGCAAATCGTTCCACCTTTCTTTTGGGAATAAGCGTTTTGCGTCACGCTCTGTCTGCTCAACACTCTTTCCGTTCGACAAACCCCAGCGATACATTAATCGGTGGATATGAGTATCTACGGGAAAAGCAGGAATGCCAAAGCCTTGAGACATAACCACAGCGGCAGTCTTGTGACCCACTGCGGGCATGGCTTCCAGCGCTTCAAAGTTTGCAGGCACTTCACCGTTGTGCTGCTTGATGATCATGTCAGACAAATGCCAAATGCCTTTGGACTTCATGGGAGATAAACCACAAGGACGGATAATGTCTTGAATTTCTTCAATACTCATCAATACCATGTCGTAAGGGTTATCTGCCCGAGCAAAGAGCTTTGGCGTAATTTGGTTAACGCGCTCGTCTGTACATTGCGCCGATAGGAGAACCGCAATGAGTAACGTATATGGGTCTTTATGATCTAAAAAGATAGGAATTTCCGGATAAAGGTCATCCAGTATTCGCATGATTTCTTTTACTTTTTCCTGCTTAGAAAGCGGCTTGGCCGGCTTAACTACATCATTCATTTCTAAATACTTTTTTGTTTTTGATTTTTAGCGTTTAGCTTTCAGCTGTAACGCGTACCCGTTCAGCCTTCACTGCAGGCGATGTTTGCTTAGCGGCTAACTTTGCATCAATACTGTTTTTGATAGCAATGAGAAGACCCATACCTAAAAAGGCACCAGGCGGCAGTATCGCAAGCAAAAACGGATTTTCAGTGTTGAAAAGCGTTATGGTCCAGTTCTCAGCAATTGAGCCAAACAGTCTGTCTGCACCAGCTAGCAATGTACCTGCACCCAATATCTCACGCATACCACCTAAAATGACCAGCACTGCGGTAAAACCCAGTCCCATCATGAATCCGTCGTAGGCAGAGGCGAGCGGCCCGTTTTTCGACGCAAAGGCTTCTGCGCGGCCTATGATGGCGCAGTTAGTTACAATCAGCGGAATGAAAATACCTAGCGCTAAGTAAAGGTCATAGGTGTATGCATTCATTAATAGCTGAACAATGGTTACGAACGCAGCAATGATCATAACAAAAACGGGAATGCGGATTTCGTTTCTTACCACATTACGAACGAGTGAAACGGTAACGTTACTGCCAATGAGTACCAACATGGTAGCAAGGCCTAACCCGAGACCATTGATAAACGTCGCGGTAACGGCCAATAGCGGGCACAAACCTAACAGTTGTACCAGCGCAGGATTGTTCTTCCAAAGCCCTTGTAAAGACAGGTCGCGAAAATCAGTCACGTTATAGCTCCTCTACACTATGAGGTTGAGCCTCATTCACGTTAATCGCATCAATTGTTTCAACGGAATCTGTAATTGCGCAGGTGTTTGGAGCGTTGAAAAGTGCAGATTGGTTGGCCTGTGCGTAAAGCAAGGCTTCGCGTACTGCTCTTACTACTGCTCTCGGCGTGATGGTAGCGCCAGTGAACTGATCGAACTCACCACCGTCCTTTTTGACCTGCCAAGGCGCCAAATTGTCGGGTGAAAAAGGCTTGTCACTGAACTCCGTTATCCAATTGCTAACGGCAAGCTCTATTTTATCGCCAAGCCCAGGGGTTTCTTTGTGTTCGATAACGCGCACGCCAAGCACCCTCATACTGATTCTATTAGTGTTGGGCGCAGAAATATCGGACGCATTCTCGTCTTGCTCAGATGACTTCTGAGGTGTTGAGTCAAGCTCGGCCAACTCCGAGAGCGCTAACGCGGTGATATTGAGATTTTCGCTCTCACAGTCGAGCGAGTCAGTACTCGAGCCGCCTTGTGTGTTTCCACCAACGTGTGCATCCACTTTTACACCAACAACGATATCGATATCTCCACTGTATCCGTCTGGAGCAGTGGCTTCTAATACTAATGCGCTAGGTTGGCCATTTAACGTCGCACGATATATTTTGTGGGCTTTTTTGTTGCCAAGTTCAGGTGCATTGACCTCTGTGCAGTTGGCGTAAAGGGCATTGTCGTGGAATTCGCTAGGCACGACTTCATTAAGTACGCTTAGCAGTTTTTGCTGCATTTGTTGCTCAATTTTATCTTGGGTGCCAAAAAATGTGAGTGCTATTAATGCTGTGGTAACAACGGCAAACGCACCTAACATAAGGCCGTTTTTGGCCAGGCTTTCTTTCATCATTAGTGTTTACCTCGACCTTTAACGTTTTTGCCGTACACGCGAGGACGGGTATAGTAATCAATCAAAGGCACCGCCATATTCATAATAATAACCGCAAACGCTACGGCATCAGGGTAACCACCAAAGGTACGGATTATTACCACCCAAAAGCCAATCGCTGCACCAAATATAATGCGGCCTCTTGGTGTTGTTGATGCTGAAACCGGGTCGGTGGCGATAAAGAAGGCGCCTACCATTACTGCACCGTTAAACAGGTGAAATAGCGGTGAAGCGTAGTAATCGGCGTTTGCTAAATGAAGCAGTGATGCACAAACAAAAACGCTTAGCAGCATACCTCCCGGGATATGCCAGCTGATAACGCGGGTCTTCCAAAGGTAGAGGCCACCAAGTAAATACGCAAGACTCACCATTCCCCACCCTGCTCCAGCAGCTTCGAATACCCCGCCATCGAAGATTGGCTTCGCCAATGACTCTGAGTATGTTACGCCTTGCGTTAGGTCGGTTTTCAATGTGTCTAACGGTGTAGCCATGGTTACACCATCGGCAATGGTTTTGAGTTGAGTGACATCGTATCCGCTAGTAGTAAAACCAGTAAATATAAGTGATACCGAATCAAAGAAACTTGGCGTAATGCCAGCGTGAGTCGCAGGAGGCAGCCATAGGCTCATAGCCGCAGGGAATGAAATAAGCAGCACCACATACGCTATCATGGCAGGGTTGAAAATATTAAAGCCAAGCCCGCCGTAAACCTGTTTAGCCACCGCAATAGCGAAGAAAACACCCGTTACCGTCATCCACCAAGGTAGGGTAGGAGGAATACTAATTGCGATGAGTAAGCCGGTTAATACTGCGCTGTAATCTGTTAATGTGCGCTCGATGGGGCGATTTCTTAAAAATAAAATCACGCCTTCAATGACCAGTGCACTCACTACTGCAATAATGGCTTGAATGAGCATTCCCCAGCCAAAAAAGAAGGATTGTGCAATCATGCCAGGGAGCATGGCATAAATAACCATACGCATGACTTGGCCAGTATCGCGTTTAACCCGTTGGTGTGGTGAACTCGATAAACTTAACTTCATTATGATTCTTTCTCTTGTTCAGCTGCTGCTTTTTTTGCTTTAGCCTTTGCTACTGCAGCTGCAATGCGCGCTTTCTTTTCATCTTGTGCTGTCGGTTGAGAAGGAGCTTGCGTGCTTGTTGCTTGACCTACACGGCTAGACGATTCGCTCTGCTCATGCGCTTTACTACTTTCCTGTTCAGCAGTATTTGATGAGGTCGCTAAATTGCCATTACTGTCTTGAGCAAGTTTCTTTGCTTTAGCCTTTGCTACTGCAGCTGCAATGCGCGCCTTTTTCTCGTCAGCTTCATTTGTCGAGGCAGCGTGGTTAGCATCAGTTTGCTCGCTTCCTTGATGTTCTTCCTGCTTAGCCGCTTTTTTGGCTTTCGCTTTCGCCACCGCAGCAGCAATCCGCGCTTTTTTTTCATCCGCTTCGCTCAAGTTGTTAGCAGGATCTGATGCGCTATCACTCTGAGCACTATTGTTTTGATCGCTGACGCTTTGAAAACTGGCTTCTTCTGGCGAGTTACCGTCTTGATTCTCAATACCAGCCTCGCCATCAGGGCCAGATGCTTGCGCTTTTTGCGAAGCGGCCTTTTTAGCTTTCGCTTTCGCTACTGCCGCTGCGATCCTAGCCTGCTTTTCATCTAGCGGTTCTTTGGAGTGACTGTCTGGTTGCTCATCTAATTGAGTTGGCGCACCTTGCTCTGAAACTGACTTATCAGGCTGCCCGTCTTCGCTATTTTTAGCAGCTTTTTGCGCTTTAGCTTTAGCGATTGCCGCGGCAATACGCGCTTTTTTCTGCGCTTCAGCGTTTAGCTCTGAATTAGCTTCAGTATCGGAAAGTTCGGTATGCTTTTCGCCTTGAGAGCCCGCAGTTTTTTCTGCTGAAGACGCCTCAGACTGGCTAGCTTGCGCGGCCTTTTTTGCTTTTGCTCTAGCGATAGCGGCAGCAACTTTAGCTTTTTTCTCATCTTCTGGTGATGATGACTGGGTACTTGGCTGTTCTGTGGTTGATGGTTCGACAGCGCTTTCATCTTGCGTTTCGTTTTGAGCTTGCGCGGCTTTTTTCGCTTTTGCTCTGGCGATTGCTGCAGCAACCTTTGCCTTTTTATCATCTTCTGGCGATGACGCTTGCTCAACTTGCTTATCCGCGCTTTCAAGTTGAGCTTCATTCTGGGCTTGTGCGGCTTTTTTCGCCTTAGCTCTGGCAATAGCTGCTGCTACCTGTGCTTTTTTATCGTCTGCCGCAGTGCTTGGTTCGTTGGTATTTGTTGTATTACTTTCATCCTTTGCGTTGGCCTGCATAGCCGCTTTCTTTGCTTTCGCACGCGCAAGCGCCGCCGCTACTTTGTCCTTGGCCTCAGTTGCGCCAGCATCAACAGCGCTATTCGCATCCTCGGCTACTGCATTTTCTTCTTTGGCTTTGTTGGCGGCTAATCGTGCTTCTTTTGCTTTTCTATGTTTTTCTTCGCGCTCAAGTTTTTCGCGCTCTAAACGTTCTTTACGTGCTTCAAAACGCTGTTTAGCTTTCTCGGCCTTGTTCTTTTCATCACGCTGAATGCGTATTTCGGATTTAGCCTGGCGGTAGTAATGCACCAGTGGGATTTCACTGGGGCAAACGTAAGCACATGCGCCGCACTCTATACAGTCGAAAAGGTCGTATTCTTCGGCTTTATCGTATTCTTTTGCTTTGGCGTGCCAAAACATTTGTTGGGGGAGCAACGACGCAGGGCATGCGTCGGCGCATGCGCTACAGCGAATACAGGGGCGCTCTGCATTGTCGTCTACCAGCTCTTTTTTTGCAGGAACCAGCAAACAGTTTGTGGTTTTAACCACGGGGATCGTAGCGTCTGATAAGGTAAAGCCCATCATAGGCCCGCCCATAATCACTTTAGGTACTTTCTGTTTTTTCGGGTTGTAGCTTGCTTCATCCAATAGATGAGAGACGGGCGTACCCAACAACGCTCTAAAATTGCTTGGTGATTCAACGGCTTCACCAGTTACGGTAACAACCCGTTCAATCAGCGGTTTGCCGTGTAAAATAGCATCTGCAATGGCATAGCAGGTACCAACGTTGAACATCATCACGCCTACGTCGGCAGGCAATCCATTTCTTGGAACTTCTCGGCCAGTCAGTACCTGAATCAGCTGTTTTTCGCCGCCGGCAGGGTATTTAGTCTCAACGCTAACAACGCGATAGTCTTTCTTATCCTGACAGGCAATATTAAGTGCTTCGAAAGCCTCGGGCTTGTTGTCTTCAACCGCAACTACAATGGCCTTCGGCCCAATAAGGTGAGTAAGAATGTCTAGACCCTGGCGTATTTGCCAGGCGTGCTCACGCATCAATCGGTCGTCAGAAGTAATGTAAGGCTCGCACTCAATCCCATTTAAAATAAGAAACTCAACAGGTTTAGACGTTGAGGTTTTTATATGGGTAGGGAAGCCGGCACCACCCATTCCTGAAATTCCCGCTTGGCAAATAGCTTCTATAAGCTTGTTCTTATCTATGTCGCTATAATTTGCTATTGGAGATAGGTCGCACCATGTGTCTTTACCGTCAGGACGTATCGAAATACACATTTCTGTTAGGCCGCTAGGATGCGCTACAACATGCGGAGCAATCGCAACAACCTCTCCCGAGGTTGGCGCATGAACTGGCACAGAAAAAGGCGATGAGCTTTGCGAAAGAATTTGGCCTTTCAATACGCTATCGCCAACTTCTACGCAACAGATACCGTCTGAGCCAATGTGCTGCCTTAAAGGAACAATCAATAATTCGGGTAACGACGGTTTCTTTATTACTGATGTATTAGATAGAGATTTCTTATCGTCGGGATGTACGCCACCTGGAAATGAGTACATCTTTCCCGCTTCAAGGGTTTCTATAATTGAATCAAAACTTGGATACATCACAATTACGACACCATTTTGATGGGGATATCACCTTTAGGCGATGATTCAAAATCCCACTTCCATGTAGAAGTTGTTTGAGCAATTGGCACCATGTCGATACAGTCGACAGGGCAGGGATCTACACATAGGTCGCACCCTGTACATTCATCAGTAATAACCGTGTGCATGTGTTTGGCGGCACCTAAAATGGCATCGACAGGGCAGGCCTGAATACATTTGGTACAGCCGATACATTCGTCTTCGCGTATAAACGCGACTTTTTTAACGTCTTCTTCGCCATGAGCTGCATCAAGGGGTTTAGGTTCAACTCCCATCAAGTCTGCGAGCTTTTTAATCGTTGCCTCGCCGCCAGGTGGGCACTTATTAATATCATCACCTTCAGCTATTGCCTCAGCATAAGGCTTGCAGCCCGGATATCCACATTGGCCACACTGAGTTTGTGGTAGTACGGCATCTATTTGCTCAACAAGCGGGTCGCCCTCAACTTTAAAGCGAATGCTCGCGTAGCCCAGAACCAAGCCAAAAATAAGCGCAAGGACGCCAATGGCAACAATGGCGAATATAATTGCGGTAGATATCGTCATTACACTTTCACCAGTCCACTAAAGCCCATAAATGCTAGGGACATGAGACCAGCGGTTATCATAGCGATTGAGGCACCTTTAAAAGATACAGGTACATCAGCAGCAGCTAAACGCTCACGCATGGCCGCAAATAACACCAGTACAAGAGAGAACCCCACAGCAGCGCCGAAACCATAAATAAGACTCTGCATGAAATTATGCTGTTCGGTAAGGTTTAATAGCGCTACACCAAGCACTGCACAGTTGGTTGTGATAAGAGGAAGGAATATACCTAACAATCTATATAAGGTAGGGCTGGTTTTGTGCACGACCATTTCTGTGAACTGCACCACCACCGCGATAACAAGAATAAAGGCAAGCGTTCTAAGGTAACCGATGCCCAGTGGAGCAAGTAGATAGGTTTCCACTAGGTAGCTCGATGCAGAGGCAAGGGTGAGAACAAATGTGGTGGCCATAGACATGCCCATGGCAGTTTCAAGTTTGCCAGACACACCCATAAACGGGCATAAGCCGAGAAACTTAACCAACACAAAATTGTTAACCAGTACTGTACCAATCAATAGCAGTAAAAATTCAGTCATGAATAACGCAATTCCTTCGAGGAATTTTGACGGACAATGCCCGCGGATTAAAAAGAAAAACAGATTAGGTCTATTATCCCTTTTTAGAACGGGTTTAACAACTTGATTGAATTAGGGTTATTTAATGTCTAAACGCGTTGTTTTAGGAATTAAAATAGAATGAAGTGGGTGAGGCGATTAAGAGCCAACTAAGTGGCTCCCCCTCCCCGACTCGAACGGGGGACCTGCGGATTAACAGTCCGTCGCTCTAACCAACTGAGCTAAGGGGGAATCGACACCTAAGTTGTTTGCTGAAGTTGGCTCCCCCTCCCCGACTCGAACGGGGGACCTGCGGATTAACAGTCCGTCGCTCTAACCAACTGAGCTAAGGGGGACCTGTGCTTCAACGGAGGCGAATATTAAAGACGTACTTAGGAACTGTCAACAACATAAATGAAATATTTGTGCTGACTGCGCAAAAAATAGCTTTTTACGGCTTTTATGTTCATTTTGTCGTCAATGCTGAGAAAATGATGGTTAATAACTGCACATTATTCCCTCATTGCTTATGAACAAGAGGTTGTTTTAGTAATTGATAGTTTTACCCATCTCGTTTTCTTATATATCTCACTAAAGTTAAAGGGTATAACTAAATAGAATAAAAAAGCGCTTCCATACTGGTATTATGTACAGGCTTTAATAAATCTGTAACCTGTACCTGAGGATTAAAAGGTTAGTCACCACTTACGTGCTGAGAAATTAATCGAGCACGAAATCCCGCCGAATATGGTCTGGCGTTAGTTATCCACTAAATCTGTGGATAACTATGTTGATAGCTTAGAATCGCTGTAGTTATTTACGAGATCGCGTACGTATTGATCTAATGAGGTTATGGCGTTATTGAGTGGATAATCTTTTTAATACAGGGGTTTAGGGTGTTTTTTTTGATCTTGTTTCTCGATCGGAATAGATCGGTTGAACAAAAAGTAGCTTGTGTGTTAATTCAACGAATGCCTAAATGCTATTCAATGAAATCCATCTTAATTCTCAATGCCTTACATTTTGTTAACATTTTTGTGTGTCTTTTAAACGCTCTATTTGGATAGCTAGATGCGCCCGAGACGTTTTGCCTGCATATTAAAAGTGAAACAGGATAGAAATTAAACTGTAATGAACACATACGCACGTGTTTTGATTTATTTTTACAAAAAACTCGTAGTTTTGTGGCGTAGCCAGCGAAATGGTTCATCGCACGTACTTTTGTCAAAAACATCGCTTTTCATACAACCCTCTTATGCTTTGTTTTGTTTGTCGAATACGCATAGCTAAATAGTGTTCACTCTTTTACACTAACGCGCAATTGATGAGGGGATTTTAGTTTGCCGGAGCTCAAGTGATAAAAAGTAACGCTAAACAACGTACTTCCGACTTATTGGAAGGAGATATAGGTACTACGTTAAAGCGTATGACCATTCCCATGATACTGGGAATGGTAATGATGATGAGCTTTGGACTTATCGATACCTTTTTTGTGAGCTTGTTGGGCACCGACCCTTTAGCCGCTATTAGTTTTACCTTTCCCGTTACTTTTACCGTAATAAGCCTAAACATAGGTTTAGGTATTGGTACCTCTGCAATTATAGGCAAGTTACAGGGCAGTAAAGAAATAACCAAGTCTCAACATTATGCGACGGGTTCATTAATGCTGTCCGTTTTGCTTGTGGGTGCATTAGCTGCAATTGGCTTTTTCACCATAGAGCCTGTGTTTAAGTTGCTTAATGCAACAGACAATCTAATGCCGTACATATCTGACTATATGGGGCTATGGTACTTGTCGAGCATCTTTCTTGCTATGCCGATGGTTGGTAATAGTGTGCTGCGAGCGTGTGGCGATACCCGCACACCCAGTATTGTTATGGCGGCAGGCGGCGGATTAAACGCGTTGCTTGATCCTATTTTCATTTTCGGACTTGGACCCATTCCGGCAATGGGAATAAAAGGTGCGGCACTCGCTACCTTTATAGCGTGGATAGTTGGTGCATTATGGATTCTTTATATTTTAGCCGTTCGTCGAAAGTTGATGTTGCCTCGACTGCTGACACTTGCCGAGTTGCGTGATAGCAGCCGTGAAATTCTCAAAATAGGACTACCTGCGGCGGGTGCAAATATGCTTACTCCCGTTGCCGGTGGCGTGATGACAGCTGTAGTTGCTGGTTACGGCGCCGAAGCGGTTGCAGCGTGGGGAGTGGGAAATAGAATGGAGTCTATTGCAAGTATTGTTGTGCTAGCACTTTCCATGACACTGCCTCCATTTATCAGTCAAAACGTTGGGGCAGGCCAAGTAGAACGGGTAAAAACGGCATATTCGCTTACATTGAAATTTGTTCTGTTTTGGCAGTTCGCCATTTTTCTTGTCATGTGGGGACTATCTAGCTGGATAGCCGTCGCCTTTGCTAATGAAGCAGAGGTAAGCGTACTAATACAGCTGTTTCTTATGATTGTACCGCTGGGTTATGGCATGCAAGGCATTATCATTCTGACTAACTCATCGTTGAATGCCATGCATCGCCCAATGACGGCATTAACGTTAAGTGTCATCCGCTTATTTGTTTTCTTCGTACCTATCAGCGTTGCGGGTAGTTTTCTATTTGAACTGAAAGGGTTATTTGCAGGAACGGTCATTGCCAATATTGCAATGGCGTGTGTTTCATTTGTTGTTTTCAAACGTGCGATTACTCAGTTTGAATTAGATAAAGAAACGTCTGAGCACAGCTAATACCAGAGCGGCTATTTAAGGCTGTGCGTTTTTAATGTTGAGTAGTTTGACCGCAAGCAAGATGTTAAGCAGTAAGCTAAAGAAAAGGTTAAGTAAATGAGTAGAGGGTTTGAGCTTCATTCTAAATACAAGCCAGCAGGCGACCAGCCAAAAGCAATAGAAGCTTTGGTGGATGGCCTAGAAAGTGGCTTGGCCGGCCAAACACTGCTTGGTGTTACGGGGTCGGGTAAAACCTTTACCATGGCTAATGTCATCAAAGAAGTGCAGAGACCAACGCTTATTCTTGCACACAACAAAACATTAGCGGCTCAGCTTTACGGTGAGATGAAAGAATTCTTCCCCAATAACGCTGTAGAGTACTTCGTTTCATATTATGATTATTATCAGCCAGAAGCCTACGTTCCAAGTACAGATACCTTTATTGAGAAAGACGCGTCAATCAATGATCATATTGAACAAATGCGACTGTCCGCCACTAAAGCGTTGATGGAGCGCAGAGACGTAGTCATTGTAGCGAGTGTGTCGGCTATTTATGGTTTGGGTGACCCTGAATCCTACATGAAGATGCTATTGCACCTTCGCCAGGGCGACACCATGGACCAACGTGACATTTTACGTCGCCTTGCAGAACTGCAGTACAAGCGTAACGATTTAGCGTTTGAAAGGGGTACGTTCCGTGTGCGTGGCGATGTTATAGATATTTTCCCTGCGGACTCTGAAAAGCAAGCCGTAAGGGTCGAGCTTTTTGACGATGAAATAGATAAAATTAGTCTGTTCGACCCGCTAACCGGGGCTGTCGACAAGTCAGTTATTCGAGCAACGGTTTTTCCTAAAACGCACTATGTAACCCCTCGAGAGAAAATCCTCAATGCTATTGAGCATATCAAGGAAGAACTTGGCGATCGCAAAAAGCAACTTCAAGAGGCGAATAAGCTGATTGAAGAGCAGCGTATTTCACAGCGCACCCAGTTCGATATCGAAATGATGATGGAGCTTGGCTATTGTTCTGGGATCGAGAATTACTCTCGCTATCTTTCAGGAAGAGCACCGGGCGAACCACCTCCAACCTTATTGGACTATTTTCCAGCAGATGGCCTAATGTTTATCGATGAGTCTCACGTAACTGTCTCTCAAGTAGGGGCAATGTATCGCGGGGATCGCTCTAGAAAAGAGACCTTGGTGGAATTTGGTTTCAGGCTGCCGTCGGCGTTGGACAATCGTCCGCTTAAGTTTGAAGAATTTGAACAGATTTGCCCCCAAACCATCTATGTTTCTGCGACGCCAGGCGATTATGAATTAAAGAAAACTGACGGTGAGATAGTAGAGCAGGTTGTGCGTCCAACGGGCCTGCTAGACCCTGTTATTGAAGTACGTCCTGTAGCCACTCAAGTTGATGATGTCCTGTCTGAAATACAAAAACGGGTAGAGCTTGACGAGCGTGTGCTTATTACTACCTTAACCAAGCGTATGGCTGAAGATTTAAGCGAGTATTTAAATGAGCACGGCGTTAAAGTTCGTTATCTGCATTCGGATATCGATACCGTAGAGCGAATTGAAATAATCCGAGACTTGCGACTGGGTAAATTCGACGTGTTGGTAGGTATTAACCTTTTACGTGAAGGTTTAGACATGCCGGAAGTGTCGCTGGTGGCGATTTTAGATGCCGATAAAGAAGGCTTTTTGCGAGCCGAGCGTTCATTAATTCAGACTATTGGTAGAGCCGCGCGTCACGTGAATGGTAAAGCTATTTTGTACGCTGACAGTATTACCAAGTCGATGAAAAAAGCGATGGACGAGACCGAGCGCCGTCGTGAGAAGCAAATGGCGCATAATGAGGCAAATGGTATAACGCCGATGCGACTTAACAAGCCTATTACCGATATTATGGACTTAGGCGACAGCGCGCACCCTGCGTCTGGAAAAGTCAGACTGCGCAAAGTTGAAGAGAAGAAGAAGCAACAGAAAACAGCAAGTGCTACTGAATTAATGGACCAAATCACGGAGCTTGAAAAGCAGATGTTTGAATATGCGCGCGAGCTTGAGTTTGAAAAAGCAGCATCATTGCGTGACGATATTGAAGCACTTCGAAAGCAAGTTGTTACACTCTCTTAAAAATGGCGATGTGCCCCGCTAGCAGAGGCTGTATGTGGGTTCTTTCCGTATAAAACCGGATAACTCACTACAGCACTTTTCCTTTTGATGTAAGAAAATCCCCCTTTTTTCCTGTGGACAATACGACTTGACGTCAGTTTTTGGGTAGCACAAAACTCAAATTTTTAATAAAAAATGAGATGAAAAGCCGCAAAATGTCGTTGTAATAGCACAATTAGTTGAATATAGTTCTAAGTTGAGTATCGATAACTATACCTATAAACAGGTGCTAATATGCTTAATCGTCTTCAGGAGTCAGATATAAAGCTACTGCGTGTGTTTTACGCTGTAGCGAGCTGCAACGGATTTACTGCGGCAGAACCCGTGTTGCGTATGCAACGACCCAACATCAGTGCAGCCATCAAAAAACTGGAAGAACGTTTAGATTTGGTGTTATGTCATCGCGGTCGTGGTGGCTTTCAAATGACAAAAGAGGGTGAGGTGGTTTTCCAAGAAACCAAACGCATCTTTAATGCCTTCGACAATTTTGTCTTCAATCTGAAATCGCTGCATGATGACTACTCAGGCCATATCACTTTGGTCTTAATGGCTGGCCTTCCACTTTCTATGCACTTAGCCGTAAGTAAAGCGGTTAAAAGTACAATGAAGAAATTTGACGATATTCACGTTAATATCCAAACTCGTTTATATAATGAAGTTGAGCATGTCGCTTTATCTGGTGAGTGCCACCTCGTTGTTTCAACCTATGACATGGTCAAACCGGAATCAGTAACTTTTCATCCTGTCGGCATTAAAACTGAAGGGCGATTGTACTGTGCGCCTACACATCCTCTGGCAAAGTATCGCGATACTGATTTACCAGAAGGCGTGAAAATTGGTGATTATCCTGCCATTGGTATTTCTGGATTGTCGTCGGCAAACTACATTGAAGATGAAACCAGATTATCGATTCAAACTTTTTCAGACTCATTTGATGCTGCGATGTCTGCGATTATGACCGGCGAATATGTTGGTTTGCTGCCAGACTATATGGCGAAAGAGCAGGGCGCTGCACTTGGGCTCGTACCTATTGCAAAAGGGAGCTTATTTAAATTTAGTCACGAACTGTTTGTAATGAATGGAAAAAATACGCGATTAAACCCAGTATTACGTCACTGTATTAAAGAATTGAGCTACTTCATTTCAGAGAGTCAAAAGTAGTAGCAGCAAGCACCTGCGATCACACCTCTTATTGTTTATAAATGCTTGGATTAAAGCGTTTATAAACAATAAGAGGTGTTTTTATTTCAGATTACGCTATTCGTATTCTAGAGGATCGACGGCGTTATTTTCCTTGAACGCCTCTAAGCGCTCTTCGCACGCACCGCATTTTCCGCATGCTTTTTCTCTGCCGTTGTAACAGGTCCACGTTTGGCCGTAATCCAGTCCCATTGACAGACCATCGGTCAAGATAGCGGTTTTGCTGTCGTCGATATAAGGCGTCATAATCGTAACCGGTGTATAATTCGCAATGCCGCACACATCATTCATTTTATGAACAAACTCAGGGCGGCAGTCTGGGTAAATGGCATGATCGCCAGAGTGAGCGCCATAGTATACTTCGTTAGCGTCTAAACTGACCGCGTAGCCAACGGCGAGCGATAACAAAATCATGTTGCGATTGGGCACCACGGTTTGTTTCATGCTTGGCTCTTCATAGTGGCCTTCTGGCACTTCGATATCTGAGGTTAACGCTGAACCCCCTATGAGTGTATTTATGGCGCTAATATCTACAATTTTGTGAGGAACGTTAAGCGAGTTACACACGTTGGCAGCATAATCGAGTTCTTTCTTGTGGCGTTGTCCGTAGTTAAAGCTCAGTGCATGAACTTTTTTGCCTGCTTTTAGCGCCTTATGCAGCACTGTGAAGGAGTCCATGCCTCCTGAATAGATAACAACAACGTTTTCTGACATAGTTTTTCGAAGATTTAAGAAATTATGCCCGAATTTTATGTGATCCTTGGTAAAATCCCAACATACAATCGTTAAAGGGTGTCAAATTGTCTGTAATGTCCACATTAAACATCAATGAGATGTTTGAAACTATCCAGGGTGAAGGTGCTCACACTGGTATTCCCTCTATCTTTGTTCGTTTACAAGGCTGTCCTGTGGGCTGTCCATGGTGTGATACAAAACATACGTGGGAAATTAAGCCTGACTTGAGTGTGTCGCCACAAGCTGTGATCACAAAAGGCGAAGAGTCTGAAACCTATTTCATCTCCAGTGAGGAGGCTTTGCTGGCTCAGTTTGGGAAACAAGGCTATGTGGCAAAGCATGTGGTTATTACCGGCGGTGAGCCATGTATGTACGACCTACGTCCTCTGACGAGCCTACTTCACGACAACGGATACACAACACAAATAGAGACCAGCGGTACTTTTGAGGTACTTTGTGACACGCGTACGTATGTGACGGTTTCTCCTAAAATAAACATGAAAGGCGGATATGACGTCTTAGTTAGTGCCCTTGAAAGAGCGAATGAAATCAAGCACCCCATCGCAATGCAAAAGCATATTGACGAGCTTGATGCGCTGCTTGCTAATGTATCGTCATTAGACGGAAAACAGGTTTGTTTACAACCAATTAGCCAGCAAAAGAGAGCCACAGAACTTGCAGTGCGTACTTGTATTGAACGTAACTGGCGGCTATCTTTACAAACACATAAATACATTGGTATTGAATAAGTGTTTGAAATGCGCCGCCTTTGTGGCAAACACGTCTTGCGCTTAAGTAATCAAATTAACAAAGGACATGAAGAAGATGCATAGCTTTAATCTGCTAAAAAAAGCCGTGATAGCGGCCGTCGCTTTATGTTCTTTTACTGCTGCATCAATGGTTGAGGCCGCTACTTGGACAATTACTTATCCGCGTCCGATTGACGACTCAGATGCCCGTGCTCAATATCCGATAGCACTGCTTAAACTTGCGCTCGATAAAACCGGCGTAAATTATGAGCTACGCCCTTCTGATCGTATATTGCTGACGGGCAAAGCGATGCGTCAGCTGCGTGAAAACAGAGAAGTTAACGTAGTATGGAGTATGACGGACAGCCAGCGCGAGAAGGAACTGACCCCCATTCGTATTCCAATCGCAAAAGGGCTTATAGGTCTTCGTGTTTTCGTTATTAACGAAAATAAAAAGACGAAGTTCGACGATGTATTATCGCTGACCGACATGCGTAAACTTATACCCATTCAGGGTGAAGAATGGCCGGACACCAAAATTCTTCAAGCCAACGGGTTTAACGTGTTTACTGTGCCTGAGTTTCGCGAAGCGTATGACATGATTAAACAAGGTAAAGGGGACTTTTTTCCTCGTTCTGTTATGGAAGTGGACGCAGAGCTGGAGGTGGAAGGTCGTCGTAACAACCTTTACCTTGAGCCTTCAATGGCGCTGTATTACCCCACCGCTATGTATTACTTTGTAAGTTCAAGTAACAAGACGTTAGCGAATCTCATTGAAACAGGCCTTAACAGAGCCATTGAAGATGGCTCTTTTGATGCGTTATTTGAATCTACGTACGCCCCAATCTTAGCGTCTTTAGGGGTTAATGAGCGTAAAATTTTCACTCTCGAAAACCCGTTATTACCCATTGAGACCCCTCTTACTAATTCTGCTTTATGGTATAAACCAAAAACAGAAGATTCAAAAGAATAAATAGACAATAAAAAACGCGGCTTAGGCCGCGTTTTTTTAATGTTAGCTCTGCTTGTACGATTGTCTATTAAGACTCGCCAGCGTGGACGCCTTTCATCGAACGGCCAGAAGGATCTGCGTTGTTTTTAAAGCTCTCATCCCACTCAAGTGCTTCTGCTGTACTACACGCAATAGATTTACCGCCTGGCACACAGCGCGCCGCACTTTCCTGAGGAAAGTAGCTCTCGAAAATAGTGCGGTAGTAGTAGCCTTCTTTGGTGTCTGGTGTGTTAACTGGGAAGCGGAATTCCGCTGTTGCAAGTTGCTGATCAGTCACTTCGTTTTCAACGAAATCGCGAATTGAATCAATCCACGAATAACCTACACCATCACCAAACTGCTCTTTTTGACGCCAAAGTACTTCTGCTGGAAGGGTTTCGCCGTTATCAAACGCTTTACGAAGGATCCACTTCTCCATTTTTCCATCTAGACACATTTTGTCTTGTGGGTTTAAACGCATAGCTACGTCAATGAAGTTCTTATCTAAGAATGGTACACGAGCTTCTACACCCCATGCTGATGTGGCTTTGTTAGCACGCGCACAGTCAAACATATGTAGACGATCAAGTTTACGTACCGTTTCTTCGTGGAATTCTTTGGCGTTTGGCGCTTTATGGAAATATAGGTAACCACCAAAAATTTCGTCAGAACCTTCACCCGATAGCACCATTTTAATGCCCATCGCTTTAATCTTGCGTGTCATTAAGTACATTGGAGTAGCGGCGCGGATCGTTGTTGTATCGTAGGTTTCCAAGTGATAGATAACATCGCGGATGGCATCTAAACCTTCTTGAATGGTAAAGTGAATTTCATGGTGTACGGTGCCAATCATGTCGGCCACTTTCTTCGCTGCCTTAAGGTCAGGTGCTCCTTCAAGACCTACAGCAAAACTGTGCAGGCGAGGCCACCATGCATCTGTCTTGTCTTCGTCTTCAACGCGCTTTGCAACGTACTGCGCAGCGACAGCTGAAACCAGTGAAGAGTCTAAACCGCCCGATAGAAGTACAGCGTAGGGAACGTCAGACATCATGTGTGACTTCACAGCTTTCTCGAATGCTACACGTAGCTCTTCTAGGTTGCTGGTGTTGTCTTTTACGTTGTCGTATTCCATCCAGTCGCGTTTGTAGTACTTGGTGATTTTACCTTCTTTGCTCCACAGGTAGTGGCCAGGAGGGAACTCACTGATTGTCTTACATACGCCTGCTAACGCTTTCATTTCAGATGAAACATAGAAGTTACCGTGTTCATCGTAACCGGTATAAAGCGGAATAATACCAATATGGTCGCGGGCAATAAGGTAAGCGTCTTGTTCTTCATCGTATAGAATGAACGCAAACATACCCTCTAGTTCATCGATAAAGTCGATGCCTTTTTGCTGAAAAAGCGGAAGAATAACTTCGCAATCAGAACGGGTTTTAAATGGGTACGGCTCATCTAGATTAGCAGCAAGTTGCTTGTGGTTGTAAATCTCGCCGTTAACGGCAAGAATTTGTTTATCGTTTTGGCTGATAAGAGGCTGCGCCCCTGTATCAACGTCGACAATCGCCAATCTTTCGTGACAAAGAATGGTATTGTCATTATTCCAGATACCCGACCAGTCAGGGCCACGGTGGCGCAAAAGTTTTGATAAATCGAGGGCTTGGGTTCTGAGTTCAGACACATCGGTTTTGATATCAAGGATACCGAAAATACCACACATATAACGGATTCTCTCTGTTCACTTGTTGAAAAAAATAATAGAAGTTTTTTCTGTCGGTACTCGCGTACGAGTGGGCGATGATTTGTTGTTATTCTTATTCGCGTGCCCCTGAATGTGCCAGTCTGACAGGAAATTGCAAGTACATTATGATGAGAAAATGGAAATTCTTATTCCATTTATCCCAAAATAGCCGTTTATTAACATTTTTATCCTAATTCCATGCAAAGGTAAGCTTATGAATGCGGTAAGCAGTGCTTAATATAGAGGGAAGTAAATTAATGCGGGTCAATAAAAAAGGGTTTCACGAAGAAACCCTTTATTAACGATAAAGAAGACGCGGCCTTCTTTGCGTTTTTACGTCAAGGTGATTTAGTTTTGGCGCTGGAACTCGCTTGCTTCATTCCACTTCGGCCAAGCCTCTGCATTTGCAACACCTACACCCACATCAAACAGCATTTGTGTGTCTTGCACGATACCGCTTAAATCCCAATCGTCACGATACTGATCGCACACTTGATGATAACAGCCCGTAACAATGACATTCATACGTTTTCTGTATTTGGCTGTCTCTTCATCTGCTGGTTCATTTCCGCCTTCAGCGTACAGTGCTGGAACACCTTGCTTGGCAAAGCTGAAGTGATCTGAGCGGTAGTAGTACCCAGCTTCTGGTCTGTCTTCTTGAGTCAGTGTACGACCTTGCTTAGCCGCAGCGGCTTCAAGATAGTCTTCCATTTCTGACTTACCCATGCCTACAACGGCAACGTTTTTGGTCTTACCTAATACGTTCATTGCGTCCATGTTGATATTAGCAACCGTATTTTCAATCGGAATAACAGGATTGCTTGCATAATATTTACTGCCTAACAGCCCTTGCTCTTCAGCAGTTACTACTAAAAATGATACCGAGCGTTTTGGTGCAGGCGTCAACTCTGAGTATGCTTTGGCCATGGCTAGAATAGCCGCAGTGCCCGTGGCATTATCATGAGCGCCATTATAGATTTGGTCGCCTTCTTTGCTCTCATCTTTACCTAAATGATCCCAATGTGCCGTGTAGATAATATGCTCATCAGGAAACTCTGCGCCCGGCAGAGTCGCGATAACGTTGTTGCTCTCTGACTTTTTGAAGGTGTTGTTAACCGTAACCGATGCTTTGATATCCATTGCTTTGTTGTAAGGACCTTGCATGGCGTTTGCTTTCTCTTGGTCAAAGTCGAGCCCTGCATCAGCAAACACTTTTTTCGCCGCATCTAACGTTAACCAACCTTCAACAGCCACACGACTTGCTCCTTTGTCGGCACTTACTAGGCCGTACTGCGGACCGCTCCAGCTGTTAGCAACAACTGACCAGCCGTAAGAGGCAGGGGCTGTTTCGTGAACAATAATGGCGCCAGCAGCGCCCTGACGGCTCGCTTCTTCATATTTGTAGCTCCAACGACCGTAGTAGGTCATCGTTGTGCCTTGAAACTTACCACTTTCTGGATTTTCAAATCCCGGGTCATTAATTAGCATGACGACGGTTTTGCCTTCAACATCTAACCCTTCGTAGTCGTTCCAGTCGTACTCTGGTGCATTCACACCATAGCCAACGAAGACTAATTCTGAATCTTCAAGGGAAACTGAGCTCTGTTCTCGCTTAGAAGAGGCAACCATTTGCTCTTTATACGCGAAGTTATTGTCGCCAATAGTCATGGTCATATCTGGGTCAGCAGTAATTTCCATAAGGGCTACTTTTTGTAAAAAGCTATCCCCGTTACCCGGTTTAAGTCCCGCTTTGGTAAATTCACTAACCAAGTATTCAATGGTTTTCTTTTCGCCTTCAGTCGTCGGTAAACGGCCCTCAAACTCATCTGAAGACAGTACCTTTAATGGCTCGCGAATATCGGCGTCTGAAATATTGTTGTAAACACTGTCAAAGTTAGACGCCACAGTCATCTCTTTTTTCGCAGACTGATTTTGTGACGCGCTGTCGTTGTTAGGTGTGCAAGCACTTACGCCCAGAAGGGTAGGTACAAGCAATGGCAAAAACATTTTTTTCATTGTTAGTCTCTGTTTGCTCTACAATACTTGCTCAGTATAGAGAAAACCCCAGAGCGAACCAATAGTTGATATGCAATCAGACTCAATCCCTTTCTGTAAAGACTACTTAAAAAAACACGCAAGTTATCCTGTAACCATTCTCTTAGATGAACTCGGTTTAACGAGTCATAGTAAGTTTCCATCTCCTGATGTGCTTAATGAACTTACATCTAGATATCACAAGCAATGGACGGGGCCTGTATTTAAAGGACAGAGTCAGTTTTCAGAAGATGAACAGCGTTACTATGAAACGATTATTAGTGAAGATGGGGTTGTCCCTACCAGAGAGCAAAGCTGGCACGATTTGTTTAATGCACTGATCTGGCTGCAATTTCCCAAAACAAAATCCTTATTAAATGAACTGCATATAAGCGATATCGAGGCATACGGCGTAAACCCTCGCACCGCACGTCGCAATCGGATTACCCACTTTGATGAATGTGGCGTGGTGCTGGCGATAGAAGAGCCCAGACCAAGTGGCGTTGAATCGCTAGAGGTTTTCCTACAGCAACTGGCCACCCATGAATGGGAACAGGTATTTCTAGCAAGTCGAGGACGTTGGCATGCTGAAGTAACGCCCTATGTATTTGGGCATGCGAATTTAGAAATGATGCTGAACCCGTTTATTGGGCTTACTGGAAAGTGGCTCGCGGTTTCAGTGCCTCAAGGATTTAATGAGCTCGATAAATGGCAACAACGCGCCGTACTCGACGATGCAATGTCAGCCCGAATTTCAGCACTCGATGCCTTTCAGATCACACCGCTCTTAAAGCCCCTTCCTTTGTTAGGCGTGCCTTTATGGCATTCACCGCAGGATGCGAAGTTTTATCAAAATAAAGATTATTTCAGGCCGTTACGACAAGGGGCTAAGCCAACGAAACAGCTGCCGCTGTGGGTGTAATACCAATCCGCATAGATAATTGCCCACTCAGAAGGCGCTGGCAAGTTTCCTAGCAAAGCGTGGGAATGCAGGAATGGCTGTTCCCTTTCAAATTCCCAGAATGAAGCTAGGAAGCTTGCCAGACCTTCCCGAAGGGCGAGTTTAAAATGTCCGTACTCTTTGTTGTGTCACCTTGATGTAGAACCACTATACCTGCGGTAACACGCCGCGATTACGAACATTTTAACTCTCGCTGAGTGGGTAATGATCTATGCGGATTGGTATAATGATACTTCGTGTGACGACAAAAGCGGCAATGATGCTATTCATGGGTAGTGAAAGAAATGAAAGGGTGCGTCTTTTTAAAGTAAGGCTGCGCGGCCAGTTTATAGAAACGCTGTACTAAAACACTGTAATCACAAACATTATATTCATAACTACTGTATTAATAGCACAGCGCACTTTTCGTATAGTGGGCGCGTTACATTCGCAAGGTTAATTAGAACAAGGCGAGGGCAATCAACCAGATGCCGTAGATAACAATATAAGGTGCACTTGCAATTAATGCCGCCTTTTTAAGAGAAAAGGCGGTCCATTGAGTAATACCTACGGTGGCTAAATAAATGCCCCAGAATAGCTCTACCCTTAACGCCTGGCCGAAAGCGTACCAAGGCGAGTCCATCGGTATATTCGCAATATACCCAAGGGACGCTGGCGATAAAATTGATGGCGCTACTTGATGGTCGCCTGCGAACAACAGCAAAGCAACACCCACCAAACCAGTAAGCACATAAGGCATTGAAAGCCACCAAGCGAAACCATACCAGTCAGTAAAGCCAAACACATGACTGTCGTCAGAACGGGTCATTAAATTCACGTACACGGCGTAAATGGCGTTTACGATAATAGGAATAAAAAAGGCACCTATAACCGATGACCAAAGCAAAGCATCCCTGGTGAAGAAGGCCTTCATTTGCTCTTCTTCTGCCGGACTCATATCCCCTTGCGCGGCAATATTCATCTGAGCGAACCATTCAATGTCAACGAAGTTTACATACAAGTACTGGGAAACAAGCGAAATTGCCATGATCAAAATAAATGGCATCCAGCTCCAATTGTTGTTTTCACCTACTGCTTTAAATACGCCATTAGGCTTGAAGAAAATATCGTTACACGCTTGAAAGGGGTTCGTTACATTGTGCATCCCTTGCTCCTATTTCGTTTTTCTTATTACTCTGGCTCTGGGTAAAGCCATGAGTCATTGTTAGCTTGCCAACAGGCAGGCAATAAATAGAGTTATAGATTACTGTTGGCTACAGGTGTTGTACAGCACAACATCTTGATATTTGTAAGAGAAAATGAATGTATTGAAAGGTTATAAATAAAAAAAGGGAAGCGTTCGCTTCCCTTTACGTAATACTGCTGATTGCTGCTCTATCTTTGGCGATTTTATATGTCCTCTCAAAACGCGCCGCAAGACCTTACAAATAAGTAATATTAAGCAGTGTCAAAACTATGGTGCTGTACAACAGCGAAATAGGCAGTCCAATTTTTATAAAATGCGAAAACTTATAATTCGCCGCATTATAAACAAGCAAGTTGGTTTGATAGCCGAATGGTGAAATAAAACTGGCACTTGCTGCAAATGCTACCGCTAACGCAAATGGCATTAGCGGTGCGCCAATGATTTGCACTAACCCGTAGGCAAACGGGAACATTAGTGCCGCAGCAGCGTTGTTGGTAACGAACTCTGTTAAAACCAGTGTTAGCAAGTAGATGACTAACAATGCTATGAACCAGTCAGTACCCGACAACACTGGCATAAGTGCCTCGGTGGTTATATTTATAACCCCTGAATTTTCTAATGCGGTTGCCAGGCTTAGCGCGCCCACAATCACTACAATCAAATTCAACGGTAAATTTCGCTTCATTTCGCCGTTTGACGTTACCCTTACGCCAATTAGCACAGCGGCTAAAAACAGCAGACCAATGGCCAGTGAAATGACATTAGTTGCAGCCAATAACACCGTGGAAAGGAAGCCGCCAAGGGTAATCCACTCTTGCTTGTTGGTTAGTGGGCGGGCGATTTTTTGCTCTGACAAAATAAAAAAGTTTTTATTTAAATTTTGACGAGTCGCAAAGTCTGGGCCTGTAGCTAAAAGTAAGAAGTCACCTGCTTGAAGCTTAATTTCTCCTAACTTGCCTGACAGCTGCTCTCCATCGCGGCGAATGGCTACAACAGCCGCATCAAATAGGGCTCTAAAGCCAAGTTTTTTAATGGTTTGCCCAATAATTTGAGCGCGATTGGCAACAACTACCTCGGTTAAGCTCTCACGCAATACCCCATCGGTCTCAGCAAACATGCTTAGCCCCTTTATGTGGCTAAGGTTATCAAGCTTTTGAACGTTGCCAGAGAAGATCAGTTTGTCGTTTTCCAGAATGACCAGGTCAGGCCCAACAGGAGATATCAGGTTGCCATTGCGCACCACTTCTACCAAAAAGAGTTCTGGTAAGTTACGTAAATGGTTTTGTTCTACGGTTTTGCCTATGAGCTCTGAACCAGACTCCACTTCGGCTTCAACCATATACTCGTGATAGTTATTACTCTTATTGCCAATATGAGGTAGCAAAGGCAGTAGCAAAAACATGAGAAGACCACAGCTTAAACCCGCTACGGTGCCATAAAGTGTGAAGTCAAAAAAGTTAAAGCCTGGATGCCCGTGCTCTTGCAAAAAGCTGTCTACGATTAGGTTGGTAGACGTACCGATTAAGGTGACCGTACCGCCTAAGATAGCTGCGTATGAGAGCGGGATCAGTAATCGAGAGGCAGGATGATATTGGTTTTGCTTAATTGGACCAATAAGGCTTGCCACAATAGCAGTATTGTTCAAAAGCGCAGACGATAAAAAGGTCAGTGAAAACAAGCGCCAATAGGATTGAGTAAAGTTAGCACTTACTAGTTTCCTACCTAGGCGTTTTATTAACGCTGTTTTATCAATTGCACTGCTTACCAAAAGCAACAAAACAAGGGTAATAAGCCCCTTGTTTGTTAAATTTAGCAAGATGTCATCAAGAGATAACTGCTGGGTAACCAGTAAAGCTAACACTGCACCAGAAAACACAGTGGAAGGGCGCTGATTGGTAAAGATCAGCGCGCATATCGTACCGGCAAATACTGCCAGTACGATGAACTGGGTCACATCCATATTGCTCCAGTCCTGCTTAAAGTTTACTGATATCCACAGAGTTCCAATGCGGGAAGTGCTTGCGTACTAGTGCATTGAATTCAAGCTCGAACTCAGAGAAGTTTGGTGATGTATGCTGTGCGTCACCCGCAATTTCGTCAATGATCATACCTGCACCAACGGTTCCGTTGGTCAAGCGATCGATAACGATGAATGAACCGGTAGGGCGGTTGCGCTTATACGGGTCGCAGGCAACAGGTTGAGTAAACTTAACATCTACTACACCAATCTCGTTAAGATTTAAGTGCATGGCATCCGTTTCTTCCAGCGTGTTCACATCAATTTGATTATCGATATGAGCAACTACCCCTGGCGTTGATTTAGTCGCGAACTTAAACAAGTATTGCTTGTTTGGCATTAGCGGCTCTTCAGACATCCACACAAGGTGAGTTTTAAATTGCGTGTTAAGCAGTGGCAAGTTGTCTGATTTTACAATCATATCGCCACGAGAGATGTCAATTTCATCTTCTAGCGTTAACGTTACCGCTTGAGGTACATAAGCGCGCTCTTGGTCGCCTTCAAACGTAACGACTTGCTTCACCTTTGATTTCTTACCAGAAGGAAGTGCCGTTACTTCATCACCAGGTGCAACTTGGCCAGATACCACGGTACCCGCAAAGCCGCGGAAATCTAAGTTAGGGCGGTTAACGTATTGTACAGGGAAGCGAAAATCTTCTAAGTTATCGTCTTCACCAATTTCAATGTTTTCCAACATTTCCATAAGTGGCGTGCCGTCAAACCATGGTGTCTTTTCGCTCTTGCCTACTACGTTGTCGCCTTCAAGTGCTGAAATAGGTACGAACTGAATGTCAGGAATATCAAGCTGCTCAGCAAACTTCAGGTAGTCTTCCTGAATTTGCTTGTACACTTCTTCTGAATAGTCCATCAAGTCCATTTTGTTGATAGCAACAATAACGTGTTTTATACCTAGAAGAGAAACCAGGAACGAGTGACGTTTCGTTTGTACCTTAACGCCGCCGCGAGCATCAACAAGAATAATAGCAAGGTCGCACGTTGACGCACCGGTTACCATGTTACGGGTGTACTGCTCGTGCCCCGGAGTATCTGCGATAATAAACTTACGCTTGTCAGTAGAGAAGTAGCGGTATGCTACGTCGATAGTAATCCCTTGCTCACGCTCAGACTGAAGACCGTCTACAAGAAGGGCAAGGTCAACTTTCTCGCCGGTAGTGCCCACTTTTTTACTGTCTTTAGTGATAGCTGCAAGTTGGTCTTCATAAATCATTTTAGAATCGTGAAGCAAGCGACCAATTAGGGTACTTTTACCGTCGTCTACGCTACCGCAGGTAAGGAAACGTAGCATGTCTTTCTTTTCGTGTTGTTCTAGGTAAGACAGAATGTCCTGTCTCAATAATTCGTTTTCATTGTTCATGTTATGCGCTCACAAGGAAAAAGGGGTTTAACACAGACTCTTTTTGGTTGTACGTAAGAGCGTCAGCGTTGTCATCTAATGGATTTTCAGGGTCAAGTACGGTTACGTTTGCACCTGCCGCTAGTGCGACTGCGTGCGCTGCACCTGTATCCCATTCAGATGTTGGGCCTAATCGAGGGTAAAGATGTGCTTCGCCCTCAGCCACCAAGCAAAGCTTCAGTGAGCTACCCATCGCCACAAGCTCGGTTTCACCTTTAAGCTGTGCCAATAAATTCTGAATTTCTGGGCTTTGGTGAGAACGACTACCTACCACTTTCCACACTTCGGCACCATCGTGCTTGCGCGCAGAAATAGCGGTAAATTCGCCATTTACTTCAGTCCACGCACCTTCACCAACAATACCTACATAGCTTTTGTTTAGTGCTGGCGCGTAAACCACACCCATGGTCGGTTTACCGTTTTCGATAAGTGCAATATTTACCGTAAACTCACCGTTTTTCTTAATAAATTCTTTAGTGCCGTCTAGCGGATCAACCAGCCAATACGACGACCACGATTTACGCTCTTCCCATGAAATATCTGCTGACTCTTCAGAAAGAATCGGCAGGTCAGATTCTGCTTCAAGGGCATTAACGATTACGTTATGTGCGGCAAGGTCAGCTTCTGTTAGCGGACTGGTATCCTGCTTTTCATAAATGGCGAAGTCTTTCTCGTAAATGGTCATTATCTTATCGCCGGCTTCTTTGGCGATAGCTAGCACTTTTTGTGCAAGACTATTTAAAGGTTGTGTCATTACACCAATCCCTTTTCTTGAAGCAAAGCATACAAACGTTCAGCGGTTTGCTCTGCTGGTTCATCCTGATAGGTTAAGTGTACTTCTGGCGCTTCAGGTGCTTCATAGGCTGAGTCAATACCAGTGAAGTCCTTAATTTCACCGCTACGCGCTTTCTTGTATAGCCCTTTCGGGTCGCGTTTTTCACACACTTCAAGAGGTGTATCGACAAACACTTCTACAAACTCTCCGTCTTCCATTAAGCTGCGGCAATAATCGCGGTCGGCTTTGAAAGGCGAGATAAAAGCGGTAAGCACAATGGTACCGGCATCGACAAACAGTTTAGCGACTTCGCTAATGCGGCGAATGTTTTCAACGCGATCTTTATCGCTGAAACCTAAATCGCCACACAGACCGTGGCGCACGTTGTCGCCGTCAAGCAGATAGGTGTGCTTGTTCTGCTCGTGAAGCTTTTTCTCAAGCAAGTTTGCTAAAGTCGATTTACCAGAGCCGCTTAAACCCGTTAGCCAAAATACACGAGGTGTTTGACCAAGCTTTTCAGAGCGGGTGGTCTTATTTACTTCGTGTTTATGCCAAACAACGTTGTCGGTGGCCATTAGAAGTACCCTTCCATTTTCTTCTTCTCCATAGAGCCTGCGCTGTCATGGTCGATAACTCGGCCCTGACGTTCAGACGTCTTGGTAAGCAGCATTTCTTGAATAACTTCAGGTAGGGTAGCAGCTTCTGACTCTACCGCACCGGTAAGTGGGTAACAGCCAAGAGTACGGAAACGTACAGAGCGCATCTCTGGTACTTCACCTTCTTCTAGCGGCATACGGTCGTCGTCAACCATAATAAGAATGCCGTCGCGCTCGACAACAGGGCGAGGCTTAGAAAGGTAAAGTTGTGGAATATCGATGTTTTCTAGGTAGATGTATTGCCAGATATCTAGCTCAGTCCAGTTAGACATTGGGAATACACGAATGCTTTCGCCTTTGTTAACCTGAGAATTATAAATATTCCAAAGCTCTGGACGCTGGTTTTTTGGATCCCAGCGGTGGTTGCTGTCGCGGAATGAGTAAACACGTTCTTTGGCACGTGATTTTTCTTCGTCGCGTCGAGCGCCACCAAATGCAGCATCGAACTTATATTTGTTCAGCGCTTGCTTAAGTGCTTGGGTTTTCATGATGTCAGTATGTTTTGCTGAACCGTGGCTAAATGGGCCAACGCCAGCTTTAACACCTTCTTCATTGATGTGAACAAGCAAATCAAAACCGTGCTTCTTAGCTTGTTCGTCACGGAACTTAATCATTTCACCAAACTTCCACGTGGTATCTACGTGTAATAGGGGGAAAGGAATTTTGCCTGGCGCGAACGCTTTACGGGCAAGGTGAAGCAGAACAGAAGAGTCTTTTCCTACAGAGTAAAGCATAACTGGGTTCTCAAACTCAGCAGCAACCTCACGGAAAATCTGGATACTCTCGGCTTCGAGTTGTTTCAAATGCGTTACAGACGGGATACTAGCAGTCATTTTGAAGTCCGAATTTTATGTTATATACAAAAAAGTTATATATGGGTTATTTTTCTGCATAGAACGATAACATATTTAATTTCAAAAGTAGTATGCGATTTTGCTATTTAAAATAGCTATCTTATTCCATTAAATAAAACTGTCATGCAATTGAAGCATAAGCCACTTTTTTCAAGGCCTATAAAAAGAAACAAGCCCTGTTTAGTAACATAAACAGGGCTTGTTATTCACTTTCGTTGCGAATGACTTATTTCGTATCGTTCGCTTACCTTTCAGTCAATTTGGTCTGGAAAGCGTCGAACGTATCAACCACACCTTCTCTTGGCGAGCCAGATTTACTTAAAATCATGATGGTTAAGCTAGATAAAATAAACCCAGGGACAATTTCGTACATCCAGTCACCAAGCTTTTGGCCGCCGATTTCAATAGGAAGATAAATCCACAGTAACACCGTCACTGCACCAACGATCATACCACCTAATGCAGCACGGCGAGTCATTTCACGCTTAAACAGGCTAAATAGTACAAGCGGTCCGAAGGCTGCACCAAAGCCAGCCCAAGCATTACTTACAAGCGTTAAAATGGTGCTGTCTCTATCATAAGCTAGATAGATTGCTACGAGCGCGACAACTACTACGCTGACTCGACCAGCAATAACGAGCTCGCCATCTGACGCATCACGTCTTAGGAAGGCTTGATAAAAGTCACTGGTTAGTGAACTTGAGGTTACCAACA
Source organism: Alteromonas sp. DY56-G5 (assembly GCF_041414725.1). Taxonomy (NCBI): domain Bacteria; kingdom Pseudomonadati; phylum Pseudomonadota; class Gammaproteobacteria; order Alteromonadales; family Alteromonadaceae; genus Alteromonas; species Alteromonas sp. DY56-G5. Next base: position 28,517 of record NZ_JANHZQ010000015.1, read on the forward strand.
GCTGAGAAGAAATAGTACTCATGATCGCCGCTAAAATCGCAGCGAGCAGGAAGCCACCGATGAGCGGGTGGAATAGAATTTGAGATAAGTAGATGAAGACGGTTTCTGGATCGATTTCGTTTCCGTTACCTGTTACATAGGCAAGGCCGAAAAGCCCCGTCATTAACGCACCAATAATCGACACAATCATCCAACTCATACCGATATTGCGCGCAGTTGGTATATCTTTAACAGAACGTATCGCCATAAAACGCACAATGATATGAGGCTGACCAAAATAACCTAGGCCCCATGACATCAGTGATACAATGCCTATTACGCTTAGTGCTTCATTGGTAGACGCATCCATAAATGCATCGAAAAGCGCCGGATTAATGGTATCTAAGGCGTCAATTGACGCGCCGATTCCACCCAACTCGCTAATAACAACGGCAGGTACCATAATGAGAGATACAAACATGATGCACCCCTGAACGAAGTCGGTCATGCTTACTGCCATGAAACCGCCTACGAGGGTATAAGCTACGACGACACCCGCGGTGACGTATAAGCCAGTCTCATAAGTTAATCCAAATGATGTCTCAAAGAGCTTTCCGCCAGCTACCACACCAGAAGAGGTGTAAAGCGTAAAGAAGACAACGATAACCACAGAGGCTATAACGCGCAATAAACGCGTGTTGTCAGCGAAGCGATTTTCAAAATAGTCGGGGAGGGTAATGGAGTTGTTGGCTACTTCAGTGTAAACGCGAAGGCGTGGAGCAACTAACATATAATTTGCCAGAGCACCGAGTGTCAAACCTACGGCAATCCAGCCAGCAGATAAGCCTGATACATACATTGCACCGGGTAAGCCCATGAGCATCCATCCGCTCATATCCGATGCACCTGCTGAAAGCGCGGTTACCGCGGGGCCTAGTTGGCGGCCGCCAAGCATATAGCCTTCTACGTTGGTGTCTGTCTGCCGATAAGCGAAAAGGCCTATCCCTAACATTACAACAAAATACAAACCCAACGAGATTATCGTGCCAGTAGCCATATAAATTCCCTATGTTTTTTCTTTCATGCTAACACCTATGACATAGAGTCTCTATGTCAGTCAGCGACCTTGCATGTTTTCTATACGGTAATTCGTAAATAAAGTTTGGCGAAAGGTTAAATTGGAAAAGATGCAACGCGCGCTCGACCTTCTCTTTTGGCTCTGTAGAGAAGCTCATCACACATCTTGATAATGGTGTCTAGGTTGGTTTCTCCGTTGACGTCTAACAGACCCGAAGAAAAACTCACGGAAAACATTTCTTTTGTATTGCTCCAGTGTTTCTGGCGAGAAAGCGCGAAATTCAGCTCGTCCAGAATTCGCTTAGCAGACCTTTGGTCGGAGTCGGAAAAGTAAATCAAAAACTCTTCGCCGCCATATCGGCAGAGCTTGTCTGACTTACGAATTCGGTTTTTGATAATCTGCGTAAAGGTAGTCAACACTTCATCACCGACAACGTGGCCGTATTTGTCATTAATCTTTTTAAAGTTGTCGACATCAAGTAGAGCAATACAGGACGCTTTATTGCCTTTCAGTGCTTTTTTCAAACTGTTTAGCATAGCTCGTCGCGTGAGAGCACCGGTAAGTGAGTCACGCTCAGCTAGCAAGTCGCTCTGTCGTTTTGAAATCCATAGCCATAGTGCAAGAATGATGAGAATTGTGATAATCAACGCAAAAATGGTGGTTTTCATTGCTTCTTTGTCGGTAGAAAGGCCATCTTTTTCACTTCTGAGCACAGTGAGTTCTTTTTGTCGATATCGCGCTAACTCGATATCTTTCGCAATGCCGTCGGTAAACGAAGAATTTGATAACTTGAATTGCTCAGTGTTTTTTTCAACAAGAAGCCTATTGTAGGTTTTCGAATGCTCATATGCTTTTTCGTAGTCACCCGAAGCATCGTAAAGCCTAGAAAGCTCCCGCTCTAACCTAAGCTTGATTTTTTCTTTAAAACCCGAATTTGGAATAGTAGCCAGAACGATATTGCGGTAACGCTGAAGGGAGTCTTGAAATTTAGCATCATCGTTCAATACCGCTGCGTAAAGTGCATCTGCGTAAGCTGAAAGCTCCTCAGTTCTTTGTTTTACCTCTGTGGTATCAAGCTGCCTGATTTGCGTCATGACTTCTTGCGCTAGCAGTTCATATCCTTCGCTTTTTTGAAACACTACTACACGAAGTCTTTGGACATACGTCAACAACTTTTCGTGCACTGACGTTACTGTGGACAAATGCTCTATTGCGTCGTTTGACATAGCCAATGCTTCTTCAAACTTATTTTGAATTAACAATGAATCGATGGCCGAGAAGTAGGCCCAAGTCTTTACCATGGTGTTGTTATCTTGCGTTTTACTTTCAATGATCTCTTTTGAGTGGAAAAATGCTCTGCTTGGAACGAAGAGTTCCAGGTAAGCACCTCTCAGCCAATCATGTGCAATTACGTTTGATAACGCATTTTCTAAGCTTTTGTCTGATGAGTATCGAGGAAGGTGCGGTAACGCATATTCGATTTCATTAATTGCTTGTATTGGGTTCGCAAGGGTGAGTTCCATCGCTAACCATATGCTAGCTATAGCAGTGGCTCGTCGACTCCCAGTTTCTAGCGCTTCTCGCTGTAAGCGGCGCAGTTCAGGAACAGAAAAATTTACCCTATGGTCAGAGCCTTTAAAATCATTTACCGCTCTAGCATAAATGTAATATGCCTTCGCAGCAGCGAAAAGCTCAGGCTTAATTGTCTTAAGCTCTTGCCAATGCTTATCTAATAGAGGCTCTTTAACGAAAAGTGGGATTCTCGGCGAGTCAGCATCATTCGCAGTATAAGTGGCCAACAAGTGTCTAAATATCACGCCTTCACTTTGCGTGTCATTCTGCAAACCGGCGCTCGTTAACATAGCAATGATATTCTCATTGCTCACCTCGCTAGGTGTATTCCAATGATAAATTGCCGTTGCAGCTATATGACTATAATTATCAAGTTTTTTTAGTCTAAGTGCGTTGGGAATATCTATACTTTGAGCAAAGACAGTGAAACAAGCTATTGCAGGAATCAAAAGGCAAATCATTAGCCTTGTAAAACGAAACCAAGCGCTCATTGTGATGGAGACCTCTTTACTGCGGGTAAGTGAATGAAGTGATTAACTGAAATTAAAACGGACGTTTTAACCTTTAAGTCGGAGTATAAGTTTTATTGAACAGGGTTTCATCTTAATTTTGGGCAAAAAAAATCGGCCCATAGGGGCCGACGAAGGGAAGTGCTAAAGATACGCACTTTTTTGGAACACTTTACAGTTACTTAACGTGTGTTAAGCAGAGAATTGAATCCTTTCTGACACCGCCTTTTTCATATCGCTTAAATCAGCATCTTTATCGCCAACAATCATTACATTGGCATGCTTCATTTTAATGCTCTCTCCATGGTACTGACCATCGGCAAACTCGCTTGGAACTGAGACATCTCCACGTTCAGGTACTACGAATACCGACATCTTGCCTTGCGGCGTATTCACAATCAGATGAAGGCTTCTAACTGTGCTCAAATGACAATAGTTTGCGACCTCTACACCGTCGAGCATTTCGCTAAAGCTGCCACCAAAGCTTGCTAGCTTTGCGTTAACCATATTCAAATCAACAGGAAGCAACGAATGAGCGTGTTCCATTTCTGCGTACTGCATATGGGCAAGTGCTTGTCCGCCAATACTAAGCGGTTGGTGGTACCACATGGTAAGTCCGATACCTACAGTGAAAGCAACCGATGCAGCCATGGCTAAATACCAGCGACTTCTGCGTTTATAACGGGTGAATTCGTCTGCAGACTGCTGCCATATTAGCTTGCTTGCGAGATCCTCTGGTACATCGACTTTCAATGCTTGCTTTAATTGCTTATCTAACTGCTTTTGTTCATTCCAGAAACTGCGTTTACTTTCATCCGCTTTTGCCGCTTCTACAACATCACTGTCAGTCGTTTCTGGATCGGCGTAGATACGACGCCTAAATTCTAACTCATCCATTTACACGACCTCTCTGTTCATTTTGCTTCTCTAATGCCTCTTTTAGCTGATTCCTCGCTCTGAAAAGGCGAGTCATTACCGTGTTTTTGTTAAGCCCTAACTGGTTGGCGATCTCTTCGCCACTAAAACCGAAAATCAACTGGAGTATTAAGGGTTCACGATACTCCACACTCAATCCACCTAATAGTCGCTGAAGCTCTCTATCTTTCAAGTCCCCATCAGCATGCTGTGTGTCATCTTGAATATGGCAATCATCAATATCTACTGTGTCGAACTGTTTGCGTTCAAACCGACGGGCGTTTTCGCGGCGAAGAATGGTGATTAACCATGACTTTGCTGCTTTTTCATCATTTAGGGCGTCTAATGAGCGCCAAGCACGTAAAAAGGTTTCCTGAACAACATCTTCAGCAATGCTCTGGTCTTTGATAAGCCAAAATGCATAGCGGTAGATGTCGGCGTGAAATGCCTTTACTAATGCTTCATATCTTTGGTGTTTTGCTTTCATACCCGATAAGACCTGAGCACTATCGGATTTATTTCGCCCAAACATAAAAAAATCCAAAAACTTAATTTTTTCTCACTATGGCATAAAAAACGCGCCATTTCGTTAGCCGAAAGGCGCGTTTTCATTTTATTTCCAGTGATCAGAGCACCTAGTTCGAAAAACTAGGTACGTTTTTGGGAAGTAATCCAAGCATTAATGTTTTCTTCTAAAATAGAAAGTGGGACTGGACCGTACTTCAACACCTCGTCATGGAAGCCTTTCCAATCAAACTTGTCACCAAGTTCAGCTTGGGCATGCTCTCTAAGTTCCATAATTTTAAGTTTACCAATCATATAGGCCGTAGCCTGACCTGGCATAGCAATGTAGCGCTCAATGGCTTTTTGCGCGTCGTATTCAGGGTTTGGCGTATTTTCAACAAGGTAATTTACGGCTTCTTCACGCGTCCATTTTTTCGCATGAATACCCGTATCAACCACAAGTCTGCAAGCGCGCCAAAGCTCCATGGCTAGACGACCGAAATCAGAATAAGGGTCTTCATAAAAGCCCATATCTTTTGCAAGTTCTTCGGTATATAGGCCCCAACCTTCTGTGTATGCGGTAAAGCTCAAGAATTTCTGGAATTGAGGTACACCTTCTAGCTCTTGTGCAATAGCGCGCTGCATGTGGTGACCTGGGATGCCTTCGTGATACGCCAGCGCCTCTAACTGATAAGTAGGCATTGCTTTCATGTCATAAAGGTTTGCATAATAAATACCTGGGCGGCTGCCATCTTGCGCTGGGCTTTGATAAAACGCCTTGCCCGCAGACTGTTCGCGGAATGCTTCAACCCGTTTAACAATCATGGGCGCCTCTGGAAGAATACCGAAGTATTCAGGGATAGCTTCTCGCATGTCGTCTATGGCTGTTTTCGCCATATCAAGGTATTGCTGTCTACCTTCATCGGTTGAAGGTAGATAGAATTGCTCGTCTTCACGCATGAAAACGAAAAACTCTTGAAGGCTGCCTTCAAATTTCACTTGTTTCATAATGTCGCGCATTGCATCGTGTATGCGCTCTACATTGTCTAAGCCAATTTGATGGACTTCTTCAGCGGTTAGGTCTGTAGTGGTAAACCAGTTTAGACGATTCTGATACCATTGATCACCATTGGGTAAGCGCCACACACCATCGCCTTCAGGCGTGATTTCCCTTTGATGAGCGAGTTCTTCAATAAACTTCTCGTATGACGGCATGACTGAAGTTACCAAAGCGGCTTTCGCTTCACCTAATAACGTCGTTTTTTCCGCCTCTGTGATATCCAGGCTATTTACTTTATTTTGAAAATCTTCCCAGATAGTTGAAGATGTTTCGCTAGAATCAAACGGTGCGCCGGTAATCACGTTTTTTGACGCATCAATCATTTGATCGTAGGCCCATGCAGGGGGGAATACGCCGGCTTTTTCGCGAACTTTCATTTGTTCGATAACTTGATCAAAGTACGTACGTACATTGTCTAGTCGTCCAATGTATGCCTTAGCGTCCTCTTTACTCTTTACGCTGTGAATGTTGATAAGGAAGCTAGGCACTTGTGTATGTGCGGCGCGGAACTGATGTACAATGTAACGGTGATGTCGAAATTCGTCGTTAGCTAAATCGCGCTCAATACCCAATTTATACAGGCGCAAGCTTAGCTGTTCCTGTTCACTTAACTGACTGGTGTCAAAACTATTAAGCTTTTCTAGTCGGTTTTTGGCGATAGCAATGCGAGCGTCAGCTTCTTCGTCACTGATGTCATCCCATTTGTCATAGTCCCATTTTTTACCCAAGTAACTTTGAAATAATGGCGAACGCTTAAGATCTTCTTCAAAAGTACGTTCGAAGAACGCATTAAGGCGCTCTGATTCAGACTGCCCGGCTGGCTGTTCTGTTTTAATAGGTTCTGGCGCTGTTTTAGCGGTTTCACTTGCAGGAGAGCAAGCCGTAAGCGTGGTAATGGCCAACGCAATTGGCGTTAGCTTTACTAGTGTTTTCTTCATTATATTCCCCGTCGCGTTTAATTGATTATTTTTATGAGCTAAAGCTTCAAAGATTAATAAGCCTTAAAGAGGACAATAAGGCTCAAAGGGTCGACTGTTTCTCAAACGCAAACATTTCTGTTACCAAGCCCTTGCCACTGAGATTTAGCTAGTTGCAAGGGCTTTCATTACGCAAATTCTAGTGTATTGGCAAATAAAATGCGTTTTATGAAGCAGGATATAAGGCAGATAGCGTGTTATTGTTCCCTTCACTTTTTTGCTTCCATTCGCTGCGGGCAAGCTTAGCTTCATGTGAAAGTTTATCTAAAGCTTTCATGACCTGTTTAGATTGGGTGTTAGCGTCAGCTTTACTGGCTGAAAAGCGCAGTGCATAGAGCTCATTAACACTAGCGTTGATTCTTTCAAACTGCGAAAGTTGCGCTTTACCCGAAGTTAACGCGTTTATCCACTGCTTAAGAGCAGGCGTAAGTAAACGTGTGTCCTTTGCCTTTATTACTGACATTAGGTTTTGAAACTGTGCTTTTTCATCCCACTGAGCATAAGAGTGGAGGCGCTGTGCAGAACCGGTTTTGTTAGTGATCCCAGGTCCCATAAACTGAGCCTGTTTAAGCTTTCTGTAGGTAACTAACCATCCTGTAAGCGCAATGATGAACAGCAAAAGTAATACACAAGTTACCATCCAATTAAGCTGGGTACTTTCGTCAGTACTGACGTCACCTGAAGCGCTGTCTAATGGTTTATTCTCATTGCTAGCACTAGCGTTAGGCTGTTTTGCAGTTGACGGTATATCATTTTGAATATCTTCATTGCTTGCACTACTGATTGAAGGAGTGTCTAAGCTATTCGGAGTATTGGCATTATTTGCGCCAGACGCTGGCGCTACCGTAATTGAACGGGCGGGAATAGTGGCATACTCTGTTTGCTGAGTAAGCGTATTAAACCAAGGAATAGTAATTTCAGGTAAGACAAAGTTACCAGGCTGCGTTGGAATGATCGCCAGCGACGTTTGGCGCTGTGAAATTAAGCTCTGGTCTTTTTCGACTGTCGTAGTATTAGATTGATCAGGGTACAGCTTAAAGTTTGGCGGATAAAACTCAGGAATATCAGGAAGCTGCTCTTCTACTACGCCCAATGCGGTTAGCGTAACAATACGGGTGACTGGTTCACCTGCTACAAAACTATCACCTTGTGGCCATTCTTCATCCACTCGCACCATTTCAGAAGGCAACCAAGGGTAATCTATCCCCTGAGGAATGGGCTTAATGTTCACCGTAATGTCGGGCCCAACCCGATTAATTTGCTGGGTGCGGTTGAAGAAGCCAAAACGTTGGTTAGTATTGGCAGCCATAACTTCGCCAGTGAAAATAGGGCCTCTTAGCGTAAATTCACCGGATGCTTGAGGCACAACAGCAAATTGACGCTCTATAATCTGATACCGTCTTCCATTTACTATATCTGTATACTGTTTATCTTCTCCTAGCTGGGTGATTTCCGCATTTTGCATTTCTGGCGCTTGTAGACTGCCGCGCTCAATATTGCTAGAAAGAAACAGCTTAACCGTGTAAAGCAGCTGTTGATTTAAATAGGCCTCTTTTACGTCGATGTCAGTGGTAACAAAATAGTCTCGGGCGACATTACTTTGTTCTTGAACCGGAATAACTTTGATCTGAATAGGTTGGGTAGATTTTCCCTCAATGGTTAATGAAGGAATGGTGAACGTGCCTTCCTTACGAGGAAATAACGTAGTGGTCCAAACGGTGGTGCGCTTGGTGTCGAAATTGACAATTGAGGTTTGGCTACTTACTGATGTTCTTCCGACCACAAAGTCTTTAAGCAGGGGAGAGCTGTCGAATGCATCTCTTTCCGCGCTGCCGTCTGCGGTAACCGTTAAGCGAATGGCTTCATCCAACATGACAGGGTTTCTATCAATGGTGGCTTCCAGCGAATTTACATCGGCATAAGCCGCCGTACTTAAGAGTAGGGTTAATAAAAAAACTATAAGTGTAGATTGTAATAAGGCTCTCATCTACCAATCACTCCGGTTTGAAGGCATACGTTGACGCTGACGTTTTTGTGCTTCTAATTGCATTTTTCGTTTTAGTAGGTATGCAGGGTCGTCTGGCACGCGGCGCATTAAACTCTCCATTCGCTGCAGCTCTTCTTTTTCTGCGTCGGTAAGCTCGGCCTCTTGACCTTGCATTGCCTGTGCTTCCTGCTCTGCTTGTTGTTCGTCTTTTTGTGCTTGCGCGCTGTCACCTTGATCAGACTCTTCTTGTTCTGCATTTTGCTGCTGAGAGTCTGATGACTCGTTCCGACTGTTCATCTCGGAATCATCAGGCTGTTGTGAGTTATCTCCGCCACTTTGCTGTTCATCGTTAGCTTGGCTTTGATCAGACTGTTGACCCTCATTATCGTCTTGCTGACCATTCTGCTCGTTTGAACCTTCCTGATTGTTCTGGTCCCCTGATTGCTGTTTGCTATTAGGGCTATCAGAGTTATCTTGGCCATTATCCTGCGAGTCACTCTGTTCACCATCATCGCCATTATCGTTCTGGTTTTGCTCCTGATTCTGCTGTTGCTGCTGTTTCAGCAAATCCTCGACAATCTTTTTGTTGGTTCTTGCATCGTCGAAATCGGGGGCTTCGCTTAACGCCTGATCATATTTCTTAATAGCGTCTTCAAGCTTACCGAGTTTTGCCAGTGCATTGCCTTGATTGTAAAGACTCTCGGGACCAGGAATGCTTTTGAAGGCATTTAATGCACCTTCGTAGTCACCTGATTTATAAAGTGATGATGCTTTCCAGGTGTCGTCATTAAACTGATTAACGGCGTCTTTGTACTTGCCTCTTTGATAGCTGTTTAATGCTTCTTGGTTGTCATTCATAAATGGCGTTTGCCACCATGAGAGTGAATCAGGTTTGTTTGCCATCTCTAGAGTATCTTCTGGTGCGCCTATGCCTTGTGACGTGCTTATGCCTTGTGACGTGCCAGCAATTTCTGAGGCTTGGGCACGTTGCAGAGCATGGGCGTTTTTAATCATAGAGGGGCTAAGTAAACCCACCAACACGATGAAAACTAACCCGCGTTTGAATGCGAAGGCGGCAAACGGTAGAAGTATAAGCAGCAAGTAAGGGCCAACTTCTTTCCACTGGTCTCCTTGTAAATTACTTTCTTCTTCGTTCTCTTCGCTGTCGCTTTTATCTAGCAGAGATACCGAGGCGAGGGCATCAATGTCGGTGTCGTTTGATGTAAAGGATTCAAAGCGTCCGCCGCTCGTTCTAACCACGCCTTTCACTGCGCCTTCGTTTAACTTGGGTATAACGATGCTGCCGGTGAAGTCTTTTAATAGCTCGCCGCTTTGCTGGCGGATAGGCGCGCCTTCAGATGTCCCAACGGTAAGTGCATTTACTGTAAAAGGAATAGAAGCCACATACTCCTGAAGCTCTTGTTGTTGTTCTAACTCTATTCCGTCAGTAATCCAGTAGATCATGCCTGAGTTATATCCGGCATTCGTGAGAAGCTCTGACGCACTCTCTATACCTAGGAGAGGGTCGCTGCCCGGCACGGGCATAATTTCCGGTGACAGGCTAGGGATTAGGGTTGTGATATTTCCTGCGTCTTCGGTTAAGGGGCTAATGACAAACGCATCGCCAGCGTAAGCAACCAAGCCCATTTCTCCTTCACCAATAGCGTTGACTAGGTCTATCGCTTTATATTTAGCGCGAGTTAGCCTGTCTGGCGTCATATCGGTAGCGCGCATTGAAAGCGACATATCTATGACTATAACGTGTCCCATTTTCAACTGGTAAACCGGCTGCGGCAGGCGCTCCCACGTTGGGCCAGCGAGTGCTATCACACTTATAATCCACACAAAAGCAAGCATCCACATTGGAGGTTTTGCGCCCATTTCGTTTTTTCCAATCACCATGTATTGATATAGGTGAGAAGGGATCACAGATTGCCAGCCAGATTGCTTAGCCGTGGTTTTTCTAATTAAAAGCACAAGCAGCATCAGGGGAACGAGCGCGATAAACCATTCGGGGCGTAAAAAATGAAATTGGTTTAAGAAGTCGAATTCCATTACTTCGTCTCCCTATTTATTTGAGCTGCTTGTATTGAATCAGCTGAGTTCGGGGGTTGCTGGGACGAGTTAATTCGTCTTTGTGCGAACCAACGAAATGTTGATAAAAGAACCGTCAAGAATGCCCATAGTGCTGACAGTAATATTGCCGCACCAAGGGGATAGTAAAACAGTGCGCTCAATGGACGCATCTTACGCGTTTCACCTTCAATAGGCTCAAGCGCGTCAAGTTGTTGATAAATAGCTTGAAGTTCCTGGGCATTTCGAGCCCTAAAATATTGGCCGCCAGTGCTAGTCGCAATGTCGGTTAACATGCCTTCATCAAGTTCTTGCGACGGGTTTATTTGTCGGCTGCCGAAAAAGCTCTGGATCAGCATTTTATCTGCGCCCACACCAATAGTGTAAACCTTCACACCCTTACTAATCGCCAACTCTTTCGCCTGCTCAGGTGTAATATTCCCTGCAGTATTTTGCCCATCGGTAAGAAGAATTAATACGTTATTAGACTCTTCCCGTTCGTCAAAGCGCTTCACCGCTAAACCTATCGCATCGCCAATAGCCGTCTGTTCGCCAACCAACCCAATGACAGCTTCACTCAGAAGTGTAGAAACGGTATCTCTGTCATAGGTAAGCGGCGCTTGAACGTACGCGGTATCGGCAAATAAGATAAGGCCAATTCTGTCGCCAACGCGACGCTGAATAAAGTCATAAACCACCGACTTAGTCATGGTTAAACGGTTAACTTGTCGGCCATTTAGCTGCATATCATCTATCTTCATACTGCCCGATAAGTCTACTGCTAACATCATTTCTCGACCTTCGTTTGGTATGCTAACAGGCTCTCCTAACCATTGAGGGCGCGCGGCAGCCGTTACTAGCAGCAGCCATATTAAGCTACTTACCACTAGCGGTATTCTGGTTTGTTTCAATTGGGTTTGCTCTGACACATCGCCAGGTCGCAAACTAGGAACCCGCAATGCAGCCATGGGCATGTCTTGTGCTTTTTTAGAAAGCAGGCGTACGATAATAGGCAAGGGGAGTACGAAAAAGACCCACCACCAAGCAAAATTAAGCATGATGCGGCTCCTTGGTTTGCTTATCATGAGCGCTACCATCGTTTAGACCGCCATCATTCACATCGCCGTAAGCCCCCTTGTTTTTTGGCAGTTTGGCTTTTAAAAGCCAGTTTTTTACTGCCCCTTTGCAGGTTTCAAAATCACTAGGGTTGGGGGTGGCTTGATAAACATTATTTACTAGCAAACCTAAATCACTTTCAAGTTTACTATCACTACTTTTCAATGCAGAGGTTAAGAACGCTTGCCACTGTTTACCGTATAACCCGGCTACTTGCTGAGTTGGGTAATAGCTCATAGCCGTGCGTTTTAGAATTGAGTTTAACGCCACGGGCCAATTGCTTTGTTGTGCTGAAATCGATTCAAGTAAGGCTAAAGCTTGCTTGCGCGCCTTGTTGTGACGTATGTGAGCAGTGATAGTTTTATATAGGCAAAATAGGGCAAGTAAAAACACTGCGATAGCGACCCACCAACCCCAATCTAATGGCCAAATGTTGACCTCTGTAGGTACGTGTATATCGCGCAGCTGAGCAAGTGGGTCTTGCTGCTGAGGTGGCACTGACATTTGATTAGCCGATGTCGTTTGAGCTGAACTGGATAAAAGGCTTGATAAAAGATTGTTGCTCTGCATTAATTAAGCTCCAACCTTTGTTCTTGCTGCATACTTTGAAGCTGTTCGTCTAGGGGAAGACCCGCTGAAACACTGAATCGAGCGATATTGTTTTTGCGCAAGGTGCTATAAATCGCGCTATTGTGTTCGCTGCGCCATTTTTGATAGTGCTGCTGCTCGGTATTGTCGCCTAACACCCAACGTTGTTGGTTTCGACCATCAGAAACGCTGACGGTTTGTAATGAACTGGTTTGCGGCAAAGCGTGTTCTATTGGATCGTTAATCACGATAGCCCTCACTTCACAGTGTCGAGTTAAGTGACTTAAGTGTTGAATAGCTTGGGTACTTAAATGCTGAAAGTCTGATACCAGATAAACCAAGCTCCCAGGTCTTGCTAAACGTCTTGCCCTAGCGCACGCATCGGCAAAAGCTTGTTCGTCTTTGTCTTTGTCCGGCTCAGATTGCGCGCTCTGTTCGTGCAATGCCATAAGTTCATGACACACGTGCAACACGGCTTTTTTGCGTGTTAGTGGTTTAATTTCTTTGTGCTGTTGCTGATTAAATACTAGCGCGCCAACTTTATCGCCGCGAGCGGCAGCTGACCAGCTAATTAATGAAGATACATGAGCGGCTTGCACCGCTTTAGTAAGCAGTTGCGTGCCAAATGCCATTGACGGTAGGTAGTCACAGAATAGAAAAACCGGGCGCTCTCGCTCTTCCCGATACACTTTAGTGTGAGTTTTACCCGTGCGCGCAGTAACGCGCCAATCAATAGCGCGAATATCATCACCAGGCTGATAATGACGGGCCTCATCAAACTCCATGCCTCGGCCTTTGTGCTTGGTGAGATAACTCCCTGCAAGTTTAGCTTGTGGCATACGTTTAGGCGCTAAGCTAAAAAGCTTAGCCAACTGTTGATAGCGAAGTAGCTCCGCGGTAGACAGTGACACCCCGTTACTTTGCAGCTTGTCTAGCTGCGCTTGTACATTCACCATAACTTAAGGAACTGCGACAGTTGCAACAATCTTATCAAGTACGTCGTTAATCGTTACGCCTTCAGCCTCGGCTTGATATGACAGAATAATGCGGTGGCGAAGCACGTTGTGAACCACAGCTTGAATATCATCAGGACCAACAAAGTCTCTGCCGCTAAGCCATGCGTGAGCGCGTGCACAGCGATCTAAGCTTATGGTTGCTCGGGGGCTTGTTCCCATCGCTATCCACTGGCCTAATTCCGCGTCAAAATTTGCAGGCTGACGTGTGGCCATAATCAATTGAACTAAATACTGTTCTAACTCAGGCGCCATATACAAAGACAACGCTTCTTTACGCGACGTAAAAATATCGTCTTGAGTTAGCGTTGGTGGCGTAACAGGCGGTTCTGAGAGGGCTTCACCTCGCGTTAAACGCAATATCTCTAATTCTGTCTCGGCGCCAGGATAATCGATGTCCACGTGCATTAAGAATCGGTCTAGCTGTGCTTCAGGTAGTGGATAAGTTCCTTCCTGTTCTAGCGGGTTTTGCGTTGCCATTACTAAAAATAGCGGAGGAAGAGGGTAGGTTTTACTGCCTACCGTAATTTGACGTTCCGCCATGGCCTCAAGCAGGGCCGACTGCACTTTTGCGGGGGCACGGTTGATTTCGTCGGCTAGCACTAAGTTATGAAAAAGCGGCCCTTTTTGAAAAACAAACTCGCCAGTCTCGGGGCGGTATATGTCTGTCCCAGTTAAGTCGGCAGGCAAAAGATCAGGGGTAAATTGTACGCGATGAAAGTCGCCGTCAATACCGTTAGCAAGTGCATTGATTGCGCGTGTTTTTGCAAGCCCTGGAGGGCCTTCTACCAGAAGGTGGCCGTCGGCCAAAAGAGCGATAAGAAGGCTTTTGGTTAACGCATGCTGACCAATAATCTGCTGGTCTAAATAAGCGTGTAACTGTTGAAATTGCGCTGCTGCCATAATGCAAAATTTCCGTTTGAGTTCTCGTTATCAGGAAGTGTCATTTGAACGATAGATTTATTAAATATCTTATAAAGTGATCGCTTAGCTAAAAAGTAAATTACATATTAATTTAGATAGCTCTAGCCCGTCACAATGACACAAAACAGACTTTCATTTCCATATAAGGTTCATTCTATCTTTCTTCAAGTCGTCAAACAGTAATAAAAATGCGATATGCGGTTGGATGCAAAGCAAGCTTTTTAAATTTCGATAGCATAAAACGGTCAAAATTTGTAAACAGGGCAAACTTTAGTTTCATTTATGTTGTCCTTAACCCTGCATTATTTGCTATTTTGTTCATTGTTTGTAAAAATCGGGTTTATTACAGGTCAGACCACTTTGGGGCGATAAGCTCAAACGGAAGTCGGTCATTAATTTAGGTGCATTATGGCAACAAAACAATCAGTTACTACCCGAGAGGGTGATCGCATCGCCATTGTCGCGGGGTTGCGTACTCCGTTTGCGAAGATGGCTACATATTTCCACGGTGTTCCGGCTGTTGATCTAGGTAAAATGGTCGTAAACGAACTTCTCGTTCGCCATGGTGTTCAAAAAGAGTGGGTTGACCAAGTTGTCTACGGTCAAGTAGTACAAATGCCTGAAGCGCCTAATATTGCGCGCGAAATCGTGCTTGGCACAGGCATGAATATTCATACCGACGCTTACAGCGTATCTCGCGCATGTGCGACGAGTTTTCAATCTACGGTTAACATCGCAGAAAGCATGATGGCTGGTACGGTACAAGTAGGTATTGCTGGTGGTGCTGATTCAACGTCGGTATCACCTATTGGGGTTTCTAAGAATTTAGCGCGTGCGCTGGTTGATTTACAGAAAACCAAGACCCTTGGCCAAAAGCTAAACATCTTCAAGCGTTTAAGCTTAAAAGACTTAGCGCCAGTACCTCCTGCTGTAGCTGAGTACTCTACCGGTTTGTCGATGGGACAGACAGCAGAGCAAATGGCGAAAACGCATCAAATTTCTCGTGAAGAACAAGACAAACTTGCACATCGCTCGCACAGTCTAGCTGCTGAAAGCTGGGAAGCAGGCAAGCTGTCTAGCGAAGTGATGACCGCTTATGCTGAACCGTATAAAGGTGCGCTTGAGCGCGATAACAACGTACGTTTCGATTCTAAGCTTGAAGGCTACGCGAAACTTCGCCCAGTATTCGATAAAAAGTACGGCTCGGTAACTGCGGCAAACGCTACACCGCTTACTGACGGTGCTTCTGCAGTACTTATGATGACAGAGAGCCGAGCGAAAGAGCTAGGCTACACGCCGCTAGGTTATATAAAGAGCTACGCGTTCTCGGCAATTGATGTGTGGGAAGACATGCTAATGGGGCCGTCGTACGCGACACCTATCGCGCTAGACCGCGCAGGTATGACGCTAAACGACCTAACCTTGATTGAAATGCACGAAGCGTTCGCAGCGCAAACCTTGGCAAACGTTAAAATGTTCGCAAGTGACAAGTTCGCTAAAGAGAAACTTGGCCGCGACAAAGCGACGGGCGAAATTGATATGGACAAATTCAACGTAATGGGTAGTTCAATTGCTTATGGTCACCCGTTTGCTGCAACCGGTACACGTATGATTACGCAAATGCTTAACGAACTAAATCGCCGTGGCGGTGGTACAGGCCTTCTTACTGCATGTGCTGCGGGTGGTCTTGGTGCCGCAATGATTGTGGAGACAGAATAATATGAGTCAGGAACAAGAAATGACAAATGAAGTTCAGCCAACATCAGGCGCATTTACGTTAACTAAGCAAGATAATGGCGTTGCTATTCTTAGCATGGACGTACCTGGCGAGAGCATGAATACGCTTAAAGCTGAGTTTGGCGATGAGATATCTGCCATGCTTGATGATATTGAACGCGACAGCAGCATCAAAGGTGTGGTGTTAACAAGCGGCAAGCCAAGCTCATTCGTAGCAGGTGCCGATATCACCATGCTAGCAGCGTGTAAAACTGCGGAAGATGCCACAACGATTGCCGCTGGCGGCCAAGCCATTTTCGATAGAATTGAGAACATGAAGGCTACCTTTGTTGCGGCTATTCACGGCCCAGCGTTAGGCGGTGGTTTAGAACTAGCATTAGCGTGTCACTACCGTGTATGTACCGATTCACCTAGCACTCAGGTAGGTCTACCGGAAGTGCAGCTAGGCTTGTTGCCAGGCAGTGGTGGTACTCAGCGCCTTCCTCGCCTAATTGGCATTCAGCAAGCGATGAAAATGATGCTTACTGGGTCTCCAGCACGCGCTAAGCAAGCTAAAAAGTACGGTATTGTAGATGATGTGGTACCTCACAGTGTTTTGCTAAAGGTAGCTGAACAGTTTGCGCTTAAACGCAAACCAGAAAGAGAAGCGCCGCAAAAGAGTGTGATGGACAAAGTGTTAGAGAAAACCGGCCCGGGCCGTAACATGATGTTCAAAAAAGCGCGCGAAGCGACATTTGCCAAAACCAAAGGTAATTATCCAGCGCCAGGTTACATTATTGATGTAATTGAAACAGGCATGAACGAAGGGATGAAAGCGGGGCTTAAAGCCGAAGCTGAAGCCTTTGGTAAGCTTGTTATGACGCCGGAATCTTTCCAGTTACGTCAGATTTTCTTCGCTACGACAGAAATGAAGAAAGAAAACGGCGTTGAAGGTGTTAAACCTGAAAAAATGAAGAAAGTCGGTGTGCTTGGCGGTGGTTTAATGGGTGGTGGTATCGCCTATGTAACGTCGACCAAAGCCGGTGTACCTGTCCGTATTAAAGACGTGCGTGCTGAAGGCATAGCCAATGCAATGAAATATAGCTATGACATCTTAAACAAAAAGGTGAAGAAGCGTTTCATGCGCAATAGTGAAATGCAGAAACAGTTGGCGCTTCTTACCGGTACGCTAGATTATAGTGGCTACCAAGATGCTGATATCGTGGTTGAGGCGGTTTTTGAAGATTTAGATCTTAAGCAAAAAATGGTGGCGGATATTGAAGAGAACTGCAAAGAAAGCACGATCTTCGCGTCTAATACGTCGTCTATTCCAATTACACAAATTGCAGCTAAAGCAGCACGACCTGAAAACGTGATTGGTCTACATTACTTCTCGCCAGTAGACAAAATGCCGTTGGCCGAAGTTATTGCTCACGATAAAACGTCTGACCAAGTCATTTCATCGACGGTAGAGTTTGCTAAAAAGCAAGGCAAAACGCCGGTAGTTGTTAAAGACGGTGCGGGTTTCTACGTAAACCGTATTTTAGCGCCGTACATGAATGAAGCGGCAAACCTCATTCTTGACGGTGAGCCTATTGAGCACATCGATAAGTCATTGGTTAAGTTTGGCTTCCCTGTAGGCCCTGTGAAACTACTTGATGAAGTGGGCATTGATGTTGGTACTAAGATTATCCCATTCCTTGTAGAGGCGTTCGGCGAGCGCTTCACTGCGCCAAGTGCTTTCGATAAAGTACTTGCAGACGGCAGAAAGGGTAAGAAAAACCAAAAAGGGTTTTATTCTTATGAAGGCAAAAAACCAGGTAAAGAAGTGGATGAATCAATCTACGAATTACTTGGGCTATCGCCTTCTGCCAAACTAAGCGAAAAAGAAGTTGCTGAACGCTGTGTATTAATGATGCTTAATGAAGCAGCGCGCTGTTTAGACGAAGGCGTTATCCGTAATGCGCGCGACGGCGACATTGGCGCTATCTTCGGTATTGGTTTCCCTCCATTCTTAGGCGGCCCGTTCCGCTATATGGATACACTGGGAATTAAACACGTTGTTGCTCGTTTAAACCATTATGCTACTGCTGTAGGTGATAAATTTGCACCTGCTGAAGTGTTAGTAAAAATGGCAGAAAACGATCAAAAGTTTTACAGCTAAGTTTATAAAATGTTAAAAGCCGGGCGTTGCCCGGTTTTTTTATGTCTAATGGGTATTTTTGCTGGTTTATTGTTCTATTTTGGGTAGAATTCCTGCGGTTAAAAAATGAACGTGTCAAATTGTTGGCGTCAATTATCAGTAAGTTAAATTGAATAATTGATGGGGACAAGTAACCCCACGTAACTAGGTCAAACAGGCGGAGGCAGTGTGATTTCACTCGTAGTATTAAGCGTTATCTTCTCTCTATATTTTTATGTAGAAGCGTTTAAATGGGGGATGAGCGCGAAAAAGTGGGCGATAGCGGGTTTTGTGTTAGGTCCAATCTTACTGCCCATGTTCTCAATCTCTCGCCATATACATTGGCGCAATGCAGTAGGGTTTAACAACCTTTATATTTCTGCGTAGTCTTTCCTAGCGGTCTGCTGAAATAAGTAAGTGGGGCGTAAAATACAGGTATAAAAAAAGAGAGCGTTGCTCTCTTTTTTTGGAAATTCTAAGGTATCTCCTAAAGACCAATACCGTAACCGCCACCACCCGTCTTAGGGCGAACTGTTTGTGGTTGAGTTACTGTCTCTTTTTGCGACTCAGGAGCTTGTTTAGCGCCTTCTTGCTTGTCGGCAGCAACTGGGGTAGCGGTAGAAAGTACTAGTGCAACTGCGTACTCTTTTAACATGTTAATTTCCTCTGATTATTTTGAACGAACAAACAAAACCGATTTTTTATATTTGTCATCGGTATCTAATACTTAGCTAAATGTGTGCCAAAAATAATATTTTTTAAAATATCCAATATAATCAAGTAGTTAGCTTTTCGCTTTGATGAGGAGAATTGTCGATGTTCACAAGCGCCATTTTAATGGCACTAAAGTCTAATAAAATAAGGTTGAATAGGCATGACTTTGCCTAAAGCTGCAATGAGTGGCATTAGGCAGGGGAAAGTACGCGCCCTATACGCGAGTAAAAGGTAAGGGCTATTAAAAGTTAGAGTGGCCAAGCAGCGTATGAAGCTTTTGATTCTCGGTGAGAAGCTTCTCGAAGCGCTCTGCATTTAATGGTCGGCTGTACAAGAAGCCTTGCAACATTTCGCAATCGTAGCGACGTAAAATATCTAGCTGAGCTTCTTCTTCAACGCCTTCCGCTACCACTTTTAAGCCTAGATTGTGGGCGATATTTATAATGGCAGCCGCCATATGACGATCTACATTACTTTTTGCAATATCGTCAATAAATGCTTTGTCAATTTTTAGCGTGTTTAGCGGGAAACGCTTTAAGTAGGCTAGGGACGAGTAACCTGTACCGAAATCGTCTAGCGCTAGGTGAATACCTCTTTCGCGAAGGCGAGTCATCATTTGAAGGCCGTTTTCAGGACTTTCCATTAGCGTACCTTCAGTTATTTCGCACTCTAAATGTAGTGGTGACAAACCGATATCGCTTAAAATCTTGTTTATTCTGTCGTCTAAGTCGGGTAATTCGAACTGCTTCGCAGATATATTCACAGCTACACGACCACTAAACAAACCTTGGTTTACCCAGCGTTTGGTATCTGCACAAGCCTTTCTTAGCACTTGTTCACCAATTTCTATAATCTGGCCTGTTTGCTCTGCCAGAGGGATAAATTGCCCAGGGCTTACTATGCCTTTTTGTGGGTGCTCAAAGCGCACCAAAGCTTCCATGCTAACTAGCTTACCTGAGGCTATATCTACTTTAGGCTGGTAGTAAACCGTAAACAAGTCATCTTTAATACCTTGTCTTATAAGGTTTTCGATTTGCAGTTGCCTAACGGCGTTTTGATTCATCTCTCCGCTAAAGAACTGATAGCTGTTACCGCCATTGTTTTTAGCGAAATACATGGCTGTGTCGGCGTTTTTCAGCATTTCTTGGGGAGAAGTGCCGTCGTCAGGGAAGAACGCGATACCAATACTGGCACCCAATACAAACTCTTGCTTATTAATGATAAAGGGGCGAGATAAAGTGTCTAATAGGTTCTGTGCGTAATGCGTTACCGTGTGGATATCGGCATTGTCTTCCATTAACACGCTAAATTCATCACCACCTAAACGATAGCAAGTCGCACTCTTACCCGTAATTCTCTGTAAGCGCTTTGCTATTTGTTTAATTAATATATCGCCCGTTTGGTGACCTAAAGAATCGTTTATTTTCTTAAAGTTATCCA
Source organism: Alteromonas sp. DY56-G5 (assembly GCF_041414725.1). Lineage (NCBI taxonomy): Bacteria > Pseudomonadati > Pseudomonadota > Gammaproteobacteria > Alteromonadales > Alteromonadaceae > Alteromonas > Alteromonas sp. DY56-G5. The sequence goes on from NZ_JANHZQ010000015.1 coordinate 48,864, forward strand.
TATCCAAACAGAGTAGGGTATGTTGTGCCCCTTTCCGCACCAAGTTCTGGTGGCTAGCTTGGAAGAACGAACGATTCGGAAGCTCCGTGAGCGGGTCGGTATTAGCTAGTTTCAATAGCTCTTTCTCAGTACTTTTTCTTGACGTGATATCACTAAATACGCCTACAAAATGGCTTATTTTTCCGTCATCGTCATGGACGGCGTCTATGTTTAATTCCATTTCATAGCGCTCGCCGTTCACTCGCACACTTTCTACTTCACCTGACCAGTTACCTTTCGCTTTTAGCGTTTTCTTAATTTCTTCGGTAAACGCGTCTGGATATAGATGGAAGTGCATATAGCTTGCTAACGCCTGATCGCGGGTCTCGCCGGTGTAACCGCAATATGCATTGTTTACACTTATGAATTTAAATTGGGTATTAGTTATGAATACACCTTCAGAAATATTCTCAATTGAACGCTTAAATAGATTCAGCTGCTCTTCAGCTTCTTTTAAGTGATGAATATTCTTAAGCGTACCAGTCATTCGTACCGGCTGAGCATTGTGGTCTCTTTCAACCACTTTTCCGCGGTCAAGTATCCAAATCCACTGATTCTTAAATGTCTTTGCGCGGTATGCGAGCTCGTAGAAGTCGCTATTACCTTCAAGATGGTCTCTTAGGGCAGTTTTAACACGGTTTACGTCGTTAGGATGAATGTTTGCATCGTAAGCGCCTGTGGTGCGTATATCATCTTGAGGGAAGTCGAGTGTGCCCCATGTATTTGCACGGTAAACTTGGCCTCTGTATACGTCCCAGTCCCACAGCTCATCTCCAGAACTCCATAGCGTCAGTTTAAGGCGTTCTTCCGACTCTTTAATGGCAAGCTGGTTTGCCTTCCTTATCTGATATTGGCGAACGATAAATGCAAAAATAGCGAATGCGACAATACAGTAAAAAACAATAGCAACAGTATGAAGCCAAGGTGGTCTTGCGATTTGAACTGAAAGATTTCTGCTGTCAGACCACAACCTTCCAGGCGCTTTTGCTTGTACCTCGAAAACGTAGTTTCCAAAGCTTATATTATTAAATTGAGCAACTCTGTCGTCTCCATTATCAATCCAGTTGTCGTCAAAACCAAGCAACCGATATCGGTAAACCACGTGCTGCGGATAAACAGCGTTGAGTAAATTGAAAGATATGCTGAATCTAGACTCATTGTAATCTAGCGCAATCGACTTTTTAGTTCCTATATTTTGTGCCGATGAGAAATAACTTATTTCGCCACTGCTTTCCCTCTGAATTACATTTGACCTATTGTTAGATACCCCAAAAACTTTTAATTCAGAAAGCTCTGGGATAAGTGTTTTCGTCAAATCATCTTTTGAGCTAGTTTTCTTACTCGTTATTATGTTGTAACCAGTCATCCCACCAAAATAGATAGTTTTTTCTGAGGATGCGAAAGCTGAGCTCTCGCCTAAAGAATTGTAGTTAAGCTCTGAATTTGGAACCGAACTTACTTCTTCAAGTTCGGGAAGTTTGATTTGGTGAACTCCCGTAGTATCTGCATACCAAATACTGTTATCGATACCTACGGATGATATTATTAGCCCAGAGTTTTCTGTACGAACTTGCCTTTTGACAAATTCAAGAGAATGCTTGTCGACCTGCAAAATTCCTTTCGAGCGAGTAGTTAACCAGTATGAGTCTGGTGTTTCGTAAACGCCGTAAACGAGTGAATCGAAACCATTGCTCTGATCTAAATTTTTGATCAACTCCCTGTTCTTCAGCGAGTATATACTTACACCTGACTCGCTTCTCAGCCAAAGTCGATTATCATTATCTTTATAGATCGGAACTAAACGGGATGAGTCTATCTCTATTTTTATTGGCTCAACAGATGCTTTAGACGAATCATAACCAAGAGATAGTTTTACCGGTCCCTGTGTATCCTCCCAGATCCAAACTTCGTCCCCTTTGGTATAGAGAAAATCGATAAATAACCCTTCGAACACATGATCTATTAATTGAAGCTTTCCTTCCACCTGCCTCAAAACATAGATGCCATTAGAGGATGCAACCCAGAATGTGCCTTTGGTATCTATTTCAACATCCCAGTAAGTTATTGAGTTCGCAAAATCAGAGAAGGTTTCTGAGAACTTTACTTCTCCGCTAGAGCTATTAATAACGCCAAGTCCTCTTTGTTGAGAAACAACATATATGTCGTTGGCGGAGTCTTCTGCAAAGCCCCATATTGAGGAGTAGTCATCCTCGGATAAGCTCGAAGAATTAAAAACAGATTTATACCTAGTTGTAGCGTAGTCTGGGTGATACCTAAATGCACCGCTCTTTATTGTCGTAACCCAGATACCACCGACTCTATCTGTTACTAGGTTCATGATTGTTGCTGTAGGCAAGCCTGTCAGCTCTTGATTGTCGTGATCAAGGTAGATGACCCTCGGCTGGAAGCTGCCATTTATCTCTGACGTTGCTGCATCACTAAATATGAATAGGCCTGCTTGAGTGCCAATCCAGATGTCGTCATCTTTCTCATAGATTGTTAGGGTATTAAGCGCTTCATCAGACTTAGAAGTGAATGCGTCTTTCAAATGTTGAAGTATTTTACCCGAAGCAGCTATGACATAGATGCCCTCATTGGTTGCAAGCCAATAGTTACCGTTTATTACTTTGATGTCGTGAAGAGAACGAACATCCAAGTTGATTCCCCATGGATTTACTTTTGTTGCGGAATAAAGTGACTCGTTAGCCTTGTCTATAAGCGAAAGCCCAAACTCATTTGAACCTAACCAGGTGCGGTTCGCTTCATCATAAATGACCTTTATAAAACTCTGGTCTTTGTGTATCTGTTTTACAACCTCAATTTGATGACTCTCTTTCGATAACTTGTAAAGAAACTTCAGATCAGCAAATAGAATGTCACCATCGTACGATTCTCCGATGCCAGTAATAAAATCAACTTTAATTACACTATTTTCTCTATTGAAAACTTTGAAGTTGTCACTTTCAGGTTGATACTTGGCAAGACCTGCTTGTGTTCCCACCCATAACTCGCCATGAGAATCTAAGAATAGATTTTGAGTATAGCCGGACGGAAGTGAATTGTGGTCAACATCTGAAGGGTGGTATTGCTTCACCTCATAACCAGAATAGCGATTTAAACCATTGGAGGTCGCGATCCAAATATATCCTTTATTGTCTTCAACGATATCCAATACCGCAGTGTCAGAGAGTCCTTGCTGTTTATTTAGCTCATTGAAATGAAGATCAGAAACCTCTATCGCCTTTGCAGAAGAAAAAAGAATTCCTGACAAAGCCAACAAAAGAAGAGAAATTGAATAAATTAGGGTTGAGCGCACCTACACACCTTTGGCATACGCCATTTATTATTTTTTTATTTCACTGGCGGCATCCCTAACAGCCAGAATAATAAATATGCCGAATTAACTAAGCCTCTACAAGGACTTTTTAGTAATAACAAGAATGATGGTTTACTTATTAACCAACCTTGTCTGCGAATACCACTGGGTATCGGCAGATTGATTAAAATCTTAACGACCGTGGCACGTGCCTACATGCAGCGTTAGTAGTAAGGAATTTCTTTTTTGAATTCAGAAATACTGTTAATCGTTCGTTTTTCTTGCGTGGGAATACTCTCAAATTTTCCACGAGAGAACAGCACCAATTCCCCGCAGCGCTCTCGTTTAGCGAGTTGATGCGCGAAGTCTTGAATCTCTTCGAAACTCAAGCCTTTGATCCTTTCAGCAAGCTTTGCATTTCTATTAAACTCTAAATCTTGCGTACCCAAACTTACCCATAAACGCTGTGACTTCATCGAAAGAGTAAGGTCTCTCTCTTCTAACTGCTTAATAAGGTTTTGTTGGATAGTCGGCCAATAAAAACGATAGAACTCTATTTCATTGAGTTGCTGGAATAAAAAGGCGGTCATTGCATCTAGCAACTGCTTTGGACTGCATTGCGGGCTTTGTATATAGAATGCCATTCCGGGGTGTTGATTATGTGGCACATAGCCTGTACCGACTATGTATCCCAATTGCTGTTCTGTTCTTAACGAATTGAAGAACGGTGCTGCCAGCATCTGTTCAAGAACCATGCATAATGCGGTGTCGGTGAGGCTAGGAGAAGGTGCTTGTAAATAAAGTACGACCGCTGAGTCATCGTGATTACACAACACTTCATGATAAAGAGTTCCGCCTACAGGCAGCTTAGATACAGCACGAGAAAGGGGAGCTCCCCCTGCATTTTTGCAATGGCTATGAAGCGACGTCGAAAATGCCTTTGCTTCTTCGCTTGCCCAGTTGCCATGCATAAATGCCTCTACAAAATAATGCTCAAAGGCTGCACTGCGACAGCTTAGCATCTCGTTATAAGAGATGTTTTCTATCACGTCTAACAATTCAACTGGCGCTTGCGTGTTGCGTTGAATAAGAACACTTAAGCGAGAGAATAAACGGTTAGTCGGCTTATTTAACAGTGAATTATGAAGGCTTTGAATTTGAAGTGCTTTGTGATGTTCAAAGGCTCTTTCGTCAGGAATAAAACCGAGAACGGCGTCAAGAAGTTGACTTGCTAACAATGTCTGCTGATTCGTAAAACCACGGGTGTGTAGGGTAAACCCAGCTTGATGCCCATAAATCCGATAGTGAAGTCCTGCTATTTCAGCTCGGTAGTATTTAGCTTGGAGATGATCGTTAAGTGCGCCGAGCCAAATTCGCTTGGCCGCAACAGAGGTCAAAGAGTCTGAAAACTGAGCTGCGTCGAAAGAGATATAAATATCGCCTTTGGGGCTATGGAATTGTTGGTCCTGAGCGAACCAAAATCGATAGCCACCATTATCTACCAACCTATTTGGAACATTAAACCCCGTTTCAGGGAGGATAAGCGTGTATTCGCTCGCCAAATAAGGGTTGGGTGGGGGAAGACACAATTCTGGAATTTTCTTTGCGCTTTCAAGTGAATGTATTAGCGCATCGTCGATGACTTCAACGCTATATTCAGCCTCATAAAATGCGCAAATCTGAGTGGTTTTAACATCTTTTGATATGACCTTTAAACGAAGGTTCTTGGGCGTGAAAAAAGATAGTGCATGCTCAATTATGCTTCTGTCATAACTACCAATAGTAGAGCGAAGTCTATTTAATTCGTCAGGTTCGAATATAAATTGATGCTGTGCATACTCAGTTATGATCCCAAGCGGCTTCACATTTTCTTCGTACTCTAAAGCCAGCGCGTTTAGCTGCGACTTTTCGTGAAAGCGCCACTCTTCAGTCGATGCTTCTCTAATTAATTCGATGTAGCTAAATAGTGCCTCTAACACCTGCGCTTTGTGTTTAAGGCCTTCCTGGGTAAGCTGAAAGCTCACGTTAAAATCTTTAAATTTATCGCCTTCTATGCCAGAGCCCGCTATCAGATTTAACGCCCAATCTTTTTCTTTTAAATAGGCAAGTAGGCTTCCTTCACCTTCGTCACCAATCAAATGGCTGATGTAGTTCAGCGGTTTGGTTTTGTAGTCGTTCTGTAAAGCGGGGAGGGCAAATGTCACTATCATACGTCTAGCAGATTGCAGCGGATGAATGTTGATTTGAATGCCCAGTTCATTTTCTGTGTAAAGCGAAGGCCAGTCGTCAGAGGCTAACTGTCCACTTGGCAATGTCCCAAAACACTGATTCACTAACGCCTCTAGTTGACGTATTGGCATAGGACTGGCTATGCACAAGCGCATATTAAGCGCACAGTAATACGATTGGTGCAGTGCCTTTAGGCGCCGTTTAAGCTCTGTACATTCGTGTTGAGAAAAAGTATCGCAATTGCCTACAGAAAATTTTGCAAAAGGATGTTCTGGATTACATGTCTCTTTATGAATTTGATAAAGGCGGCGAAGGTCGTCTTTTTTCTTAAACTCAAATTCAGCATGAATGTTCTTTATTTCGTTGGTTAGTGCGTCTTCTTCAAATAAGGGTTGCCTAAGCATATCTGCAAATGCAGGCAATGTTTGCGCAATAGCGTCACCGCTGCAATTAAAATGGTAATTTGTGTACTCGGTACCTGTCCACGCGTTGATTGTGCCGCCGTGTTGCTCAATGAATCCATTTATAGCATTGGGTTTGGGCAAATGACGGCTACCCATAAAAAGCATGTGTTCAAGAAGATGGGCTAACCCTTGGCAATCGTTTGGGTCATAAAAGTGTCCGGCTCTTACCGCCATTGAAACAAAAGATTCACTCGCTTCTGGCGTGTGACATAACATGGCACGCAACCCATTAGGTAAAGTAACGTGATGTGCGTTTTCTAAATTTATGGTGTTGTTCACATTGTCTCGTTTTTGGTCAAGAGCACCTTACTGCTGGAGCGTCTATAAAGAGAAACTTCACAAAACGTTAAATAATGTACGAAAATTCTCACTATTCGCCGTTTAGCGCTAGGCGTAGTATCAGCTCTCTGATATCGTTAGCATACTTTCATTAATACTATGCGCAATGTTATGTCAGGTCAAAGTAGCAACGACGACATTTATCTTTTCATTATGCGTCACGGTGAAGCAGAAGCGCCCAGACTCGATGATAAAAGCAGGCAACTTACACCATTAGGTAGAGAGCAAGCCAAAACAGCAGCTTTATGGTTAAAAGACCAATATTGCCAGAAAGGCATTGTGGACTTAGCGCTTGTGAGCCCTTATCGTCGAGCCAAACAGACCCATGATATGGTATCGCTTGATATCATTGCGAACAAAGTTGAAAATAATGAAGATATTGTTCCGGAAGGCTCGCCAAGACTGGTGAGTGATTATATTGATGGACTTCTTCACGCCGCGGTCAATTCCAAAAAACCAATCAAAAAACTTCTTGTTGTTAGTCACATGCCGCTAGTTAGCTATCTCGTTGATGAACTGTGCCAGTCTTACACCACAAGTTTGTTTTCTACGGCCTCAATTGCTGTTATCAAGTATTCTTTAAAAGAGCACAAAGGCACGCTGGTAACGCATTATCAAGGACTGTAAACGCCTTGCTCCTTCTTAGCGATTAATTTCGGAAATTGAACAATTAATCGTTAAGTATATTCCCACATGGTCGATAGACTCTTTGAGAGTGTCAAAGTTTATTCTATTGAAGGGTTGGGAAATGGACAGCAAATCTATTCCTGAGCTCCTTAAACGTTCATTGCAATCGCATATGGCGGAGGCTGATTTACGTGAAGATAAGGAGACGCAGGATATTATTGCCAAATTATCTGAATTGTCAGATAAGGTCGCTGCTGCGAAAGCTAGAGCGCTGGCAAATAGAGCACAGCGTCTAGCTGACGAATCAAAAGGTTAGCTGATAAGGCCGAAAGGCAGGTTAACCACCAAAACGTTTAGTGGTCGTTATTCGACTCTTTAGGTGCAACATAGTATTCCGGCATGATTCTGACGGTTTTTATCATGCTTTCTGAAATGTCTACAATTTCTAACGGATAACCCGCCAAACGCACGCTTACTTTGTTCTCAGGAATATCTTCAAGATACTCAAGTAATAAACCATTAAGGGTTTTAGGGCCTTCCGTAGGCAGGTTCCAATCCATTTCTCTGTTCAATTCTCGGACGTTGGCACTACCATCAACCAATACTGAACCATCCTGTTGTACGTGTGCTTCCTTACTGTGGTCTGGAACCATACTGGTGGTAAAGTCACCGATAATCTCTTCAAGAATATCTTCAAGAGTGACTAGACCCATAATGTCGCCATACTCATCAACAACCAAAGCAATGCGCTCTTTTTCGGCTTGAAACTTATACATCAGCGTGTGCAGCGGGGTAGATTCAGGCGTGTAGTAAATCTCACGAACTGCGCGAAGCAAGCTTGATTTAGTGAACTGGTCTTTTGATAGAAGGCGCAGGGCGTCACGCACATGCACAAAGCCTACCGCATCGTCGACACTGTCTCGGTATAATAAAACACGGGTATGTTGAGCATGGGTTAACGCTTTTTGAATTTTCTTCCAATCGTCGTTAATGTCGATAGCAAAAATTTCAGCACGTGGCACCATGATATCTTCGGCCGTTACACTTTCTAAGTCCAAAATACTCACCAACATATCTTGGTGTCGCTTAGGGATCATGGCACCAGCTTCAAAAACCACGGTTCTTAACTCTTCTCGACTTAACGAGTCGTCACTTCCACTTGCAGGACTAATTCTTAGCAAAGCTAGAATGCCGTTTGTTATACCGTTAATCGCTGCCACAAAAGGGTACAGCAAGGTAAGCAGTGGAAGCAGAATAATGGAGCTCGGAAATGCCACTTTTTCTGGATACAGCGCAGCCAGTGTTTTCGGCGTTACTTCTGCAAAAATAAGTAGGACCAGCGTTAAGCCAAAGGTAGCAGCAAACAGCCCCCAGTAGTCACCGAATAAACGAATACAAAGTATGGTTGCAAGCGAGGATGCTGCAATATTCACTAAGTTGTTTCCGATGAGAATAAGGCCGATAAGGCGATCAGGTCGTTCTAGAAGTTTAGCAACACGTATAGCTGAGCGGTTGCCTTCTCCTTGCAAATGCTTGAGTCGATAACGATTAATCGACATCATGCCAGTTTCTGAACTAGAGAAATACGCAGATAGTAATATGAGTACGCCGAGCGCGATAAACAGCGTACTCGTTGATATGTCGTCCAATTAATGGGTTCCTGTCTTAACTTAGGCTTCAAATGTATTGATTTGAGGTGCGAGTTTCAAGGGAAAATTGTTGATATGCCCCTAATTAACTAGATAACACCAAAAAGTGACAAGCGCCGCCGAGCCGCCTAAAAAGCAAGCCCGGCAGCGAGCTCAGCAATAAATACAGGGAGTTTTAAAGAAGAAATTCGCGAACTAATTTGCTACCAAAATAGGCAAGGGACAGTAGCGTCACACCCAAGACTGTCATCACAATAACTTGTCGCCCGCGCCAACCCCGAAGTTTCTGGCCTATTAAAAGAATGAGAAAAACAACGAGAGCGGCCGCTGATAGCACCGTTTTATGCGCGTAAGTTTTGTTAAACATATCTTCTAAGAAAACAAACCCGCTAATTAGTGAGACGGTTAGTAAACAAGTTCCCGCAAGCAACAGCTTGAACAAAATGTTTTCTACAAGCATTAAAGGCGGTAGTGATGAATGTAGTAGCGCAGCACCTTTTTGCTTTAACCGGTAGGTAATGTAGGACATTTGCAGTGCGTATAAGAATGCAATGACCAAAGTGCAGTAAGCAAACAATGACAAACTAATATGGATAACTAAGCCCGGCTGCAGCTCTATGTGCATGATGTACGACACGGGAATAAACTGTGAGGCGAGTACCGTAAGACTTGCAAAGCCGAAAACAACAGGAAGTAAAATAAGATTAGGAATGGCGCGGGCAAATATAAGCATGGATACTGTGATTATCCACGACACTAATGAAAGTACGTTGGTTACACTCATGTCTTGCCCAGGCGCGACAATAATAACGTTGGTGAGAAAAGCGATATGTGCAATTGCCCCAACACTAGCGATGGATAGCCCTAATCGCTTATTCGGGCCGTCTTGGTGTACGAATTTGCCAATAAGTACTGCCGCAGCTAATGCGTAGAGTAAAGCAGCAGAAATGGCGAAAAGGGTGTTCATGATGCGTCCTGTAATAGGTAGGTGACGTCTTCACCGACTGAGTCGGTATTGATACTGCAACTTGCAAGTAAATTCAACCATCTCCTTGATTTTGTTTGTTTCACACCCACTTTTAGTGTGGGTATTGGATCATGGAAGGACAATTTTTACTCCATATCGACTTCGAAATTCGTACATCAAATTTCTACAACCCTTGACGCAAAAGTTTAAAAATTTAACCGCAATTGTGGGTACGTTACCGTTCGCTTTTACGTTACAATGCGGGCATTACGTCTGAAATAAAAAGAAGTTTCATACTATGTTTGAGAATTTATCAGAACGCTTAGGCCAGACATTACGAAATGTCAGCGGTAAAGGGCGTCTTACTGAAGACAATATTAAAGAAACGCTACGCGAAGTGCGTATGGCGCTACTTGAAGCCGACGTTGCGCTACCCGTAGTAAAAGCGTTTGTTGCACAGGTAAAAGAACGTGCAGTTGGTACCGAAGTAACCAAAAGCCTCAAGCCTGGCCAAGTATTTATTAAAATCGTTCAGTCTGAACTAGAGTCGGTGATGGGGGAGGCGAACGAAAAGCTTAACCTCGCAACTCAACCTCCGGCTGTTGTGCTTATGGCGGGCTTACAAGGTGCGGGTAAAACTACGTCTGTAGGTAAACTTGCGAAATACCTAACTGAGCGCGAGAAAAAGAAAGTGATGGTAGTGAGTGCCGACGTTTATCGTCCGGCCGCTATCAAGCAGCTTGAAACCCTTGCCGGTGAAGTGAATGTAGCTTTTCACCCGTCAACGATTTTACAAAAGCCCATTGATATCGTTAACGATGCCATTGTTGAAGCGAAGAAGAATTTCTTCGATGTACTACTAGTGGATACAGCAGGTCGTTTGCATGTCGACAACGACATGATGGACGAAATTAAAGAGCTTCACGCTGCTGTTAAGCCAATTGAAACTCTGTTCGTGGTTGATGCCATGACCGGTCAGGATGCTGCCAATACGGCAAAGGCGTTTAACGACGCGCTACCGCTAACCGGTGTAATACTGACCAAAGCAGATGGTGATGCACGAGGTGGTGCTGCACTGTCGGTTCGTCACATCACGGGTAAACCTATCAAGTTTATCGGTATGGGCGAAAAGGTTGATGCACTTGAGCCTTTCCACCCTGAGCGTATTGCGTCTCGTATCTTGGGCATGGGCGACGTACTTAGCCTTATCGAAGAGGTTGAGCGTAAAGTCGATAAGTCGAAAGCGGAAAAGCTGGCCAAGAAGGTACAGAAAGGAAAAGGCTTCGACCTGCAAGACTTTAAAGATCAGCTTGAGCAAATGAAGAACATGGGCGGCATGATGGGAATGCTTGATAAGCTTCCTGGCATGGGCGGTATGTCTGACAAAATTAAAGATCAGGCAAACGACAAGCAGTTCAACCAAATGGAAGCCATCATTAATTCAATGACTCCGGCTGAACGCGCACGTCCAGATATGATTAAAGGGTCGCGTAAGCGCCGTATTGCGGCAGGCTCAGGTACGCAAATTCAAGACGTAAACCGTTTGCTTAAACAGTTTACGCAAATGCAGAAAATGATGAAAAAGATGTCTGGCGGCGGCATGAAGAAGATGATGCGCCAGATGAAAGGCATGATGCCTCCGGGTGGCGGTTTTGGAGGCCCTGGTGGTCCAGGCGGCCCGGGTGGATTCGGCGGTCCTGGCGGGTTTGGCGGAGGCGGTGGCTTCCCACCACGTTAAAAGACTATCGCATTACTTAACAATGCTTAAAAACCTCAATCGCAGCAATGCATTGAGGTTTTTTTATTTTTTTTGCATCCAGTTTCACTCATCAATCGTTTGGCTTGTTGAACAGGACGTGAGCAGTACTTATCGCATCGCGTTTAAGTGACGTCTCTTCACGAATCAACAAGTACGGAGATGAAGATGGAATTCAATAAAACATCACAGCAAAAATTAAAACTGTCACTGTTGGCGACGGCAATGGTTCTCGCGCTAAGTGCCTGCGACGGTGACGACGGAACAGATGGTGTCGATGGGACTGATGGCGCGCCTGGCCAAGATGGTGCACCCGGTCAAGATGGAACCCCAGGCTTTGCGTCAGCGACTTTCTTGGTCGCAAATAATGGCGATGACAACCGCAATACGGTTACTTCTATTGACCAAAACGCAAATGTTTTGTCTACGGTAACCACTGGAGCGAATGAGGGGATTGAATTCACGCAAAGCGGAAGCTTGGTACAAGCTGGCGACAGTGATTTACCGTTATTAAGAACGCTTTGTAATTTTGAAGCTCAAGCCGACTACATGATGAGTACAGGGCATGAGATAACGGGCGCAACTACGGGCCTTGTTAATCCGAAAGGTATTGCCTTTGCTGAAAATGCAGGTTTAGTTATGGTGGCTGACTTTAACGGTCAAAAGGTTAGCGTATTCGGTGGCCAAGCAGCAGGCAATGTTGCACCAATTGCAGAAATAATGACCTCAGCAAAACCATGGGATGTGGCCTATGACGAACAAAGCGATAGATTGTTTGTTGCACTGACCGATGGGACACTCGCGGTTTACGATAGTGTCGCTGGTTCTGATTTTGCGCCCACAGTTATGCGTTCAGTGGTGCCTTCAGATGCAGACGGAAATCAAATATCGATTAATCTGCACGGTATCGCTTACGAGCCTATGTCCAATCGTATGGTGTTATCAGACGTTGGCGATGCTGCAATTGCTGATGATGGACAAATTTTTGTTTTAGAAAATGTCTCTACGGCTGATGGGGCTGTTGTACCAAGTAGAGTGATTGGCGGCGCATCGACCCAGCTTGGTAATCCGGTAGATATTGTTTTAACCGGTTCTGATCTTCGTGTGGCGGAAAAATCCAATGACGCCATTTTGGTGTTCTCAAACATATTCAACGGTACTAGTGGCGACGTTGCACCAACGCTATCAACGCCTTCAGTAAAACCAGAGTCGTTGGCCGAGTTAACTCAGCTGAACGAGATGAAAGACGCATCGGACGATGGCATAACTACCATGCCTATTATGGGCCTTTCGGTATCAAGTAACCCTGCAAGCGAAGGTGCAACCACGGGGCAAGTAGCGCAATACAGCGCTGTACTTTCCAGTGAGCTAAGCACTTTTGACGCTGGTATGAGCATTGAGAGTGCCGCTTTCACGGCTAGCGGTGATGGCGTCATTACTTTCGATGATGTTGAAACCTCAACGGGTGGTTTACTCGTGATTAATCGCCTCAAAACCATGCGAGACGGTATGATGTATAGCGATAGTTTCGACCACACGATTGCGGGTAGCGATACAGGCTTGATTGCACCTAAAGGGTTAGACATTGCCTCAGAAGCAGGTGTGATATTTGTGGCAGATGTTAACGAAGCTACTCCTGCCGTTCGCGTATTTTCGCCTTGTGCATCAGGCAATGTTGCGCCTCTATTAACACTTGAAGCTGCCAACGGGGCGCGCCCTTGGGATGTGGATTACGACCCATCGACTGATAGCGCGTATCTGGCGTTAACTAACGGTTCGGTTGCCGTGTTTGAAGAAGTGATGCGCAAAATGGAAAGCGGTGAAACCGTAATTACGGGTGAAGACAGGCTGATTGTCCCTGCAAGTGGTGGGACAGCATTTGCCGCGCCAACCAACATCCATGGCATAGACTATGATAGCCAAAGCGATAGTTTGGTCATTTCTGATGTAGGCAGCGCAGCGGATGCTACTGACGGTAAATTGTACGTGATTCCTGGCGCAGGCAGTGCTGATGGCATAACGGATGTATCCGTCAATATTGCAGGACCGAACTCAATGTTGGGTAATCCGGTAGACTTGATGCTCAGCAATGGTCATGTATATGTTGCTGAAAAATCAAATGGCATGATCCTGCGCTTTGACAATATTCTAAATGCAGCCTCGGGTGATATTACGCCCAGCTTTAGCATGATGTATCCCGCACCAGAGTCGGTAAATGTATTGTCAGTGAAGTAAAACAACTGATGAACAGCCTTGTAGAAACCGTTCATTTCATCGCTGTTCTATGAAAGCTCAATGCTTTCGCTAAAGCGGCACGTACCTAATCAGTACGTGCCGCTTTATATTTATTTGGCGTTATTGGGATATTCAAAAGCTTTGCCAACTAACTTTTAAACAATAGCATGCTTTATAACCAACAAATCACCGCGCATCTGTGCAAATTCGTGAATTCATAATACACTGACGGGCTACATCGTGCGCATGTGCTCGCTTTCTTTCAGGTATGCAACTTTTACCCTATCAAAGCAGGTACAGTTTTGTGCTGTGTGAGCGTTCACGCGGCAGAGTTATTGATACAGGAACACTATGGCAGGCTTAAAACGTATTATTCTTATCGACACGCATTTACCAGGCGTGGTCGAGCTAAAGCTTGATGGACACACCAATATTTGTGGTACCAATGCGTCGGGTAAAACCACGCTTCAACGACTTATTCCCGTGTTTTACGGTGAATATCCTAGCCGCGTGGTACCGGCAACCCGTGACAGCTTTGAACGCTGGTATTTGCCTCGTTTATCTAGCTTTATTATTTATGAATACACGCGTGCCGAAGGTGACCTGTGCCAAGCAGTGTTAAGCTCAAATGGAACTGGCGTTAATTATCGTTTAATTGGCAAGCCATTTGAAATCAGTGATTATTTGATAGAGCAAAAGAACGGCAAACACGCCAGTGTAAGCAGCGCCGAGCTTGCACGTGCCATGAAGCGTAACAACATATTGGTTACGAGCTTACTTAATACGAAAGACTTCCGTGCAATCATTCAAAACGATCACGGTGTGCTAAACCAGAGTAACAATGCCCGTGAGCTATTAGGTTACGCCAAAATCTTTAGTCTTTGCGAACCGTCGAAACACATGCGCCACATTGAGAAGTTGGCTAAAGCGGTTCACTCTAAAGAAGGCAAGATGGAAACTATCAAGGCCATGATTGCCGCCATTTTAGAAGAGGATGGTGTTACGCCACCTACTTCAGGCCTAAGCCGCCACCGCGTCGATGACTGGATTAAAGAATGTCACTTAATTAAACAGTTCGACAAAATTCGCCCTGAATTTTCTAAACTCGAACAAGCTGACATGGCGCTTACCACAACAGAGCAAGTGCTTGCTAACCTTAAGCATAGCTTCGAGCTTGATAAGACCTACTTGGCTGCGCGCGTTGAAACCACAAAGAATGAACTGGATGAGAATAGCTTCCAGCGCAAACAAACGGACAGCGAGTGGGGTGATACCCGTGATCACCTAAACCAGGTAATTTCATCTGCTCGCGCTGATGTTGAGAAGTTCACCAGTGAACTTGATACGGTAGAGCGTGAATTCGATAAATGGCAAGACGAAAATATTGAGCAGCTTAAAGAAGACGTGGCAAATCTAGCGCAGTGGCAAAATGAAAAGGCCATGGCCGATAGTCGCTATGTACTGCTTACTGAAAAACACCAAGATATTGAGTCGGCCTACAACAAGCGCTTGGCTGAGCTAGGTGAAAAGCTGTCAATTACCCTGGAAGAAATGTCAGCCGCACGCCAAGAAGCCGCAGAAAATAAAGCTGAGCAGCAGCAGAGCGAGCGTGAAGCATTAAGTCGCATTCAGAGCGACTACAATAGCCAGCTAAGCGCGCTTCAGAACGATTTCCAAAATAGTTTGAACGAGCTAAAAGTTGCTGAAGCTGAACTTAAAGCGTCACTTAGCAATGCAGGCTACAACGAGTTTGAACAATCTCAGCTAGATATTCTTGATGCGGCCATTAAAGAAGCATCTATCAATGAAGATGCAGCGCGCGGTGAGCTGCGACAAGCGCAGCAGACGCACAGTAAATCAGTTGAGTTTCGCAAAGAATGTTCAAATGCGTTAGATAAAGCACGCAACGCCTTTCAACAAGAAGAAAAAGCGGTTAACAAGATTAATGCGCTTCTTTACCCTGGCGAAGGCTCGCTACTTGAGTTCTTGCGCGCCAATGTCGATGACTGGGAGTTATCCTTAGGTAAAGTTGTGCGTCCTGAGCTACTAGAGCGCACTGATTTAGCGCCTGCTATGGCAAAGGATGCACAAGGCGACAGCCATACCTTTATGGGCGTTAAGTTAGCACTTACTGAACTTGATACCCCAGACTATGCCTTTACCGAGCAAGCGCTTAAGCAGCAACTGCAAGAAGCTGAAATTCGTCAAGCCGCTGCCCTTGCTGCGCAAAACGAATGCGAACAGCGCTTGGCGAAAGCGAACGAAGATGTGCGCAACGCCGAGCTTGTGGTTACCCAAAAAGACAACGCTGTTAAGAGTGCCGAAGCCAGCCGTAAACGCGCACAGCAAGACCGCGATACGGTACTTAGCGAATATCAGCAGGCGCTTTCTGCACGTAAGCAAAAAGCCAAAACTAAGCTTGAAGCGAATCAGCAGTCGCAAAAGCAAGCGAAGGCTCAGTTTGAGCTTAGTCGTGACGAAATCAAAGATCAGCAGCGCGAAGCGGAAACCGAACACAAATTCCATTGGCAGCAGCTTATCGCTGACAGTGAAGCACGTATATCTCAGCTTGATAGCGACATGCGTAAGGCGAAAGACAATGCTGCCCAAGATCGCAAAGATATGCAGGATTGGCTAGAAAGCGAATTGAGCAATCGCGGTGTGGATGTTGATGAAATAGGTCAGCTTAAAAAGCAAATCAATAAGCTTAAAGAAGACATAACGCGCACTGAAACCCACCGTCATAAAGTAGCCGACTACGAGCGTTGGTACACTAACGTGTTTACCAAGCAAAAAGTGGTATGGCAGGAAGGCTTGTCTAAGTCGCGTAAGTTATTGGGCGAATCTGAGCGTAATTTAGCCAGCAAACAAGCAACCTATAAAGCTAACCGCGAACAGCTTCAAGAGCAGCACGGGCAGCTCGAAACTACGCTTAAAACTGCCAGTGAGCACTTGGAACAGGTTAAAACCTTAAGTAAATCTCTTGCCAAGCTTACGCTTCAGGCAGGTGATGAAACGGCTGAAATTAAGCACGACGATGTAAGTATTGGTCAGCGTATTTCAGAAGTGCAAAGCCAGCTTCAAGAGCGCGAAAACTTACTAAGCGATATTCGCGCCTATGTAGAGCGGTTCGATCAGCTTATTGCCGCGCAAGCGGGCACAGGGCTATCTGATACGTGGGAGCGCGCCCGTGAAGAGTGTGCAACGCTGAACGCCCACGGCGTGAAGAGCTTTGATCATCGCCGTATGGTGTCGCATTTGGCACAGCTTCTAAACGTGATTGTTCCGCAGAAGCTACAGGGCTTGCGTGAGCAAGGGCGTATCTTTGGTGCCGATCTTTCGCAATACTACTTTGTACTTGCCGATATCGACAAACGCATTGTGTCGCAAAGCCGCCGTATTACCCAAGAGGTCGACGGCGACCTTTCTCTTGATGGTGTATCAGACTCGGCTGTTAAAATTCGCTCACGTATTAGTGAACTTGAATTCTGGCCCGAACTTGAGCAATTCAGAAAGCTCTATGAGCACTGGATGGAAGAGGGGGCTAACGAGTTACCTGAGGAAGAGTACGGTCAAAGTATGCGCCGGGTTCTTGATATTCTTGGCCGTGCAGCGCTTACGGGCGGCATTAGCAAGCTACTTGATATCGAGCTACACCTTCGTGAGGGTAAAAGTGACCTTGTCATTCGTACTGACCGCCAGCTTAACGAGTCATCAAGCCACGGTATGGCCTACCTTATTCTGTGTAAATTCTTACTCGCTTTCACCCGTCTGCTGCGCGGCGATGCCGACGCCACAGTGCACTGGCCTATCGATGAACTAGGTACACTTCACCAAAACAACGTGAAGAAAATCTTTGAAGCGTGTCAAAACAATAACATTAGTGTAGTCGGCGCATTCCCTAACCCAGAGTCAGAAGTATTGACGTTGTTTGAAAACCGCTACTTGATAGATAAGGTAACCCGCCAACTGCAGGTGGTTCAGCCAAAAGCAAGCTCTATAGGGGCGCGCATTAAACAGAAAAAAGAAGCAGAAAAGAACGGTGAAGTAGCAGGTGAGGAGGCATCAGCATGATGACAGAACAAGGCCGTGTACTAAGTGCACTTCTACAAGGCGCGTTTATTTGTCAGGTGACCGATGAAGAGGCATGGCGTTTTCTTAAATCAAGAGACAACGCTGCGCAGTTAGAACCTCATTTAGCGTTATTAAATCGTACATTATCGACCACCGCTGAGGGTGACGTATTCTTTGCCAGCTTCCTCACCATTGGTGAGAACGAGCGCAAAGTGCTTACACAGCAGTTCCAAGATACAGCATCTAACCTAGTGCCACTGGTAGAGTGGTTGCTGCTGGTTCAGCAAGCCAATGAATCTGATATGCCCATTACCATGGGTAGCGCTATTCGACTAAACGAGCTGCAAACTACCATTGAAGACACCCCCGCCTATGCTGAGCAGTTAGAGAAAATATCGCGCTATCGCATGTTTGGTTCTACCAGTGTGAATTTGGATGGTCAGCTAAAGCAGGTGTTTAAACGCTTAACTGAAATGGGTTATCTGATTAAGCCAAACCCAGATAAACAGATTTATTTGGGCACTGGCAAAATTGAACACCTTTACGAAATGCTACGTTTCATTGATGAAACCGAAGCGCTGAGTTTATCTGAGCAGGCGGAGGCCGCTATTTCGCAAGGTAGCTTGATATGAGTCAGGTGTTAATTCAGGCAGGAACTAAACTATTAAACGCATTGGGTCGTCACAGCGACCTTATCATGCAGGCGTACATTAATGGTTCAGTAAAAGAGCGCGATCACAGCCCTAAGGTATTAGACCAGCTTGTTCAACTAGGCGTATTGTGGCGCCCGGAAGCGCAAAGCGAACTGCGTTTGAAAAGCGCGGTGAGAACGCTTTTAGAGGGGAGCTTACAAGACGAGCGCAACCGGACTATCAACGCCAATATTGGTGCGTCGCTGGCAAGCCTTAAAACCCTAACTGAGCACTATAAAGAAGCCCTTCACTACAACAAGTACAATGAAGCGGCAGCCCACATGGGCGATTTGACCGAGCATGTCTATCAACTTTCAGAATCTTTGAGTAATAGCGTGCGTGTCATGTTTGGCCGCATTAACAATGAGTTTGGCTACGTGTCTTCGGTTGAAGCTAAAATTCGCGAAAATGAGCTAGCGCAAGGACAGGTAACCGATTTACTTGCCCAGCTTGAGTGTTTCCGCTTCGATGAGTTAAGTGAACTGGCGGGTTCTAACCGTGAACTTCGTCACTTGCTGGTGGTGTCGCTACAGCAGCGCTTTGCCAAGGCCGCACAGGAGTTATCAGTAGTACAAGCACGCTTATTAGACTTGTTAGGCCGGTTTAGAGAGTTCCAAGGCCGTACACGCTTGCTTAAAGGCTTCTTGCTACACATGGAGCAGCAGCCTGATTTTGCGCCTGGCAACTACGCCAACCTGACTAACGTACCTGTGTTGTTTAATCAATCGGACACGATTATTGCTAACGCAGCACCAGACGTGAACAACGTTGAGCATGAAGCCGATTATCAAAATATTGTGGCGTCGTTAACCCACGTACACAAACGTCAGACTAAGCACGAAGACACGAAGCCAGTCGATATTGATGTGACTGAGCAATCAACTTTGTCGCTTGAAAAAGATCCATTGCAGCAAGCGGTAGAAGCGTATTTCTGTGAAGTCATCGATTCTGGTCAGCCTAAAACGGCGCTGGATTACTTTGAAGAACAGGCTTTAGACTTTGACCCTGAAGTGTGGATTTATCAGGTGATCGGGGGGTATCAAGCCCTAAACGATGAAGATAAGCAGTTTTTTGCATTAGAATCCCACGGTAATAACGATAAAGTCTATACCGGTAATTTCTACATCAACGACATCACGTTGGGCTTGCGTTAACGTCATTTCTTAATCTTACCCATCGCCTGTAAAAGAAAGTCTGGCCCACGTTTATTAAGGGGGACCAGACTTTCTTACAATGTCAACGGTTCAAATTTAAACGTAAGTTAACAATGTTGATTAACTTCGTTCTTTTCTTTTTCTCGCCAATTTTTGCGATGTGTGACACTTGGAACCTGTCAAAAAACACCTATAATGCAATAGGTGTTTACACTTATTTAACATTGTGAACTAAAAGCTTCATCGCGGCGTAACACTACCGTCAATTCAGCGGTCTACATTATTAGCCCTGTTAAACCTTGGAACCAAGTTAAAGGTTTATAGGTCCTATCGTAGTTCAACAACGACGCGTTATTGATGCTTTGGGTGTTAAATAGCTCGGTGTAGACACAAAAAAATTATCGCTACTGCTAGGACGCAGAGCATGTTGTGGTACTGCCGCGTACAGTACGAAGAGGAAGAGTGTTATGCAATTATCAGAACAACAAAGTTTTAACCAAGCCCTTATCAAGCTTTCAGTATTACTTTATCAAGTCGACGGAATGGTCACATTGTCGGAACAAGACTACCTGAATGCAATGGTTGAGTCTTTAGACTGGCAAAGCCCAATTTGTCGCGAAGCATTTCTAAACGACACGATATACCAAACGCGAAAGGCCATTGACACCGGCGATGCCATGACGTTTTTACGCAGTTTGAAGCACGACCTATCGTTTGATGCCGAGAAAACGTTAGAGGTTGCAATGGCGATCACGGGCGTTGATGGCGAGCGAAGCGAGGAAGAAACCGAACTTCTATCATTACTTACCCATAAATTACTCGCCAAAGCTTTAGTTTCGGGTAAAGATACACTGCAATAATCGCTTTTTATTGCCACAGACCTAAACGTTAACAATGCCAAATTTTACCGTTAAAGCAGCACACGCATGTGCTGCTTCTCTCGCGCTGTTCTTATTGAGCGGCTGCCATTCGTCTCACAGTTCTCAGTTCAGCGCCAGTGCACAGGCCTTCCCGGTTGGTGTGCAGCCTTTCGATAATTACCTAAATGAAGTTGAACGTTACTTGCTTGAACATAGGTCATTTATTTCTGACGACAAAGCACAAGAAATGTCCATGAATATGCCATTTGAATGCGGCACACAATACCGCAATATTGGCGTCTTGTTAGTTCATGGATTGGGCGATTCACCTTACTTTTTTCGTGATGTTGCCAACGCCATGTGCAGTGAGGGCATTCACGTTAGAACCATCTTGTTGCCGGGACACGGCTCAAAACCCGGAGACATGCTAAATGTTAGCTATCAGCAGTGGCAGACAGAAACTAATCATCACATACGACTATTTTCCGAAGAAGTAGACAACCTCTACATTGGTGGTTTTTCGACGGGCGCTAACTTGACCACAATAGCAAGTTTTTCGATGGCTGAAGAGCTTGATATAAAAGGGCTAATGCATTTTTCACCAGCCTTTAAATCACGCTTCTTTGTGTCCCGTTTAGCGCCTTATATTGACTCATTATTTCCCTGGCCTAATGTTGAAGAAGAAGATAACCCAAGCCGCTATAACTCCACTGCAATGCCAGGGTTCGCTGCCTATCAAGAAAGCGTAAATGTGCTTCAAGATTTATTCTCTAAATCGGAAAAAGAAAAGCGTGCGTTGAATTTACCTGTGCTTATGGTGGTGGCAGAAAAAGACAGTGTGGTTGACACAAAAAAAGTAGCTGAACAGTTTAGAGATAATTTTACTCATCCACACAAGTGTTTATTGTGGCAGGGTGAGGGTGAACCCGATGTACCTGAAAATACACTCGTCATGCAAACCATGAAGGTTCCGGAGCAGCGGATTAGCGCAGCCTCCCATATGAGTACACTTTTTTCAGATAAGAACCCGCTATATGGTACTTCGAGTGACTTTCGCATATGTGATAACGGTCAAGGTAGTGACGCTGAAGCGCGCTGCAAAGCGGGCGAAGAAGTGTGGTATGGGCCGTGGGGATTTGAGCCCGATAACGCTGATGAAGAGTTAGCAACTAATAAGAAAGACAAAGTGTATGCAAGGCTAACCTACAACCCTTACTTTGATAGAATGGTCGATCAACTACTCGCCTTTACTGGTAAAGCCAAAGTCAAAGCGTTCTGTAAAACCTACTAGGGCAGTAGGTTCTTAATCCATTTGAAAGCTCTAGCATCAGCCGTTTATTAATAAAAAAACGCCCAAGCCTTAACGCGGGAAGTAACACTTGTTGTTACAACACACGTAGCTTGGGCGTCTCTCTTAATTCTCAAAGCAAACCTAGCGCACAGTAGCCGTTTAGATGCCGCTTAAATAGGCATAGCGCCTACTTAAGCGGGAAAATCCTAGGAATGCTGTGCGTTGGCTTCTTCCATTTCCTTCTCAAGCTTAGCGCTTTCGTCTGCACGTGGCTTGGTAAATCGGGCAAGTGCAAGATACAAAACCGGTGTCAGGTAAAGGGTAAATACTACGGCAATACCCAATCCACCAAATACGACCCAGCCAATAGCATTGCGAGCTTCTGCGCCAGCGCCAGTAGATAGAATGAGCGGTAGACCGCCTAAAATTGTTGAAACCAACGTCATCATTATAGGGCGCAAACGCACTTTACCGGCCTCAACAATAGCATCGTAAATATCATAGCCTTTATCGCGAAGCTGGTCGGCAAATTCAATCAGTAGGATAGCGTTTTTAGCAAGAAGACCTATCAACATTACTAAGCCAATTTGAGAGTAAATGTTGATACTGGTGCCCGTTAAAAACAGGGCGTAGACCGCGGCAGCAATACCGAAAGGAACGGTAAGCATAACCACAACCGCGCTGTTCACACTTTCAAATTGTGCAGCCAATACAAGCAGTACAATAACAAAAGCCAACACATAGGTAAGCGCTACTTGCTTAGACGTTTCTTCATAAGTTTGTGCTTCGCCAAGAAACACAAGTCCGATACCGTTCGGTAATGATTCTGCCGCTAGATTACGAATATTTTCCACTACATTGCTAAGCGCTACGTCTTCGGGCAATTCCATTTCCAGCTTAATTGCGCGGCGCTGTGCCTGACGCTCTAATTCAGCGGCAACACCTTCTTCACTGATGAAAGCTACGCTAGAAAGAGGCACCAAGTTTCCGTCGGTACTTTTCACATATAAGCTAGTAAGCTCAGATGGATCTAATGTACTGCGGTTATTAGTTTGCAGCATGATAGGGATAGATTGGTCGCCCACATTCAAATCTGCGATATCATCGCCGTTCACAGCGGCGCGCAGGGTACTTGCTATATCGGTAAGCGGCAGGCCCAGTTCTTCAGCACGGCGTCTGTCAATATTTACTCTCATCTGAGGTTGGGTAGGGTCGTAGCTTATTCTCGGTCTACCTAGTTCAGGTAGTGCATCTTCAATCTGACGAGAGAACGCTTGTGAAGCTTCGAAAATGTTTTCATAAGTGTCGCCAGTTAAAGCTATTTCAAACCCGCCGCTTTGACCGCGAAGGTTCAAACTATTGCCGCCAAAGGCACTGCCTGGCGCACCAGGAATTTGCTGAAGCTTAGGGCGTATTTCATTTACTACTTCTTGCAGAGATTTGTCTCGGTCATCCCAATGCTTCAAAGGCGCTGTGATAAAGACGATGTTGGGATCCCACGAACCGACTACCGTGTAAATGGAGTCTATGGTGCCGTTATCCACATAGGGAAGCAGCAGTTCTTCCATCTTTTCAGCTTGTCTGTCCATAAAGTTTAGGCCAGCACCGTCTGGACCTCGTGCAAAAATACGAATTGTGCCTCTGTCTTCGCTTGGCAGTAATTCATTATCGATATTTTGCGATAATATATAAGCGCCACCGCCTGCTGCTAAGCTTAACACACCAACTACCCAGCCATATTTGAGCGCTTTTAATAATGACGCCTGATACAGGCGCAAACAAGCGTTGCCAAAACGGCCAAAGGTCTTGCTAAACAAACCGCTTTCTTTCGCTTCTTTCACCTTCAGTCGGGCGGTAAGTGCAGGAACCAAAGAAAGGGCGACGAAAGATGAGATAATAACAGCGCCAGCTAATACGCCTCCAAACTCCCTGAATAAAAGCCCTGCAGTAGAAGGAAGGAATGCGATGGGAATAAATACTGAGGCGAGTACAGCGGTTGTTGCTACCACTGCGAAGAATACTTCTCGTGTGCCCACCACGGCAGCCGCACGGGCACCTAGACCCATACTTCTACGACGCTGTATATTTTCAGAAACCACAATAGCGTCGTCTACTATCATACCCGTGGCCAATACAAGAGCGAGGAGGGTAAGAATATTAATGGAAAAGCCCATGCCCCAAATAATAGCCAGTGCACCCGCTAGCGAAACGGGTATCGACAGGGCAGGGACGATGGTGGCACGCCATGAACCAATAAACACTAAGAGTGTGACCACGACTAACGCCACGGTCAAGCTAAGAGAGACGACCACTTCTTTAACCGAGTCGCGGATAAACTCTGCATCATCGGACGTTACTACGATATGCATATCAGTAAAACGCTTGTCGAGGTCTGCGACCATGGCCAGCACTTCATCCGAAATCTCAATAGTATTAGAGCTTGCTTGACGTATTACGCCAACGCCTATGACTGGCGTTCCATCCAAACGAACTACGCTGGTGGTATCGGCAGGGCCGAAGTACACACTGGCAACATCATTAATGCGAATGTCACCGCTTACAACAATGTTACCCACATCTTCTGCCGATACCGAAGTTGCATCAGCTCGCACGATTAACGCTTGTTCGGCAGATTGAATACTGCCAGCGGGTACATCAAAAGGCGCAAGCGATAGTGCATTAGCAATGTCACTCATCGATAGGCCAAAACTGGTTAATCGTAGAGGATCCACAGAAACGCGCAGCACACGCTCTCTTTCTCCATCTAACATAACGTCGGCAACGCCAGGAATGCTTAAAAACAATGGTGCTACATCGGTGTCGACACGTTCGGTGAGCGTCTCCATGTCCAAGGTATCACTTGAAATAGCAAGGCTTACGACCGCCTGAGCGTCGCTGTCGGCCCGAATGATCGATACTTGTTCGACATCTTCCGGAAGCTGTCGCTGAATTCGACTGACCGACTCACGTACTTCGTTAGCCGCGTCTTCCAAGTTAACGCCGGGGCGAAACTCAACCCGAACACGGGCCGAGTTTTCTTCACTTTGCGCATAGATGTCTTTGACGCCACTCACACGCGCAACCGCACCTTCAAGGCGACCAGTTACTTCGGCATCTACTGTTTCAGGAGATGCGCCGGGAAATTCTGCTGTAACGGTTACCTGAGGTGTATCTACATCGGGCAGTTCGCGCACTTCAAGACCGCTCAATGCAGCAAACCCAGCGATAGCAATAAGTAGATTTAGTACAACAATAAGAACCGGGCGTCGAATAGATAGCGATGGTAAGTCGCTAACTGACGAAGATAGGTTTGGATCACTCACCTTGAGGCCCTCCGGCCAGTTCGGTAGTAATCTCTTGTCCGGTACGTAAGCGTTGTACACCTTCAGAAATTAGTGTGTCACCTTCTTCAATGTCGCCCGAAACAAGGATAGTTCCTCTAAGACGCTGATGAACACTCACGTCAACACGTTTAGCCTTACCGTCTTCGGCAAGCCATATGTAAGCGCCAGTAGCTCCCCATAAAAGTGCGGCTTCTGGAATGGCAGCAAAGCGATCGCCTTCAATGCTTAAATTAACCCGAAAGCTCATGCCAGGGCGAAATTGATCAGAAGAGTTGTCGAGTAATGCTCTAGCGCGAAGCGTTCTATCTGCCTCGTTGATACGAGAATCAACCTGAGCTATTTCGGCTCTTACTAGTTTCTCTCTGTCACTCCATGGCTCAAGCGTTACGTTTGGCGCATTCAGTAAAACGGGCAATGCTGCTTCAGGCGCTCTGAAGTTAATAAAGAGTTTGCTTCTGTTATCCAGTGTAGTGATCACAGTCTGCTCGTTAATGCGATCGCCTACTTCAACGTCAGTTATGCCCACAACACCGTCAAAAGGCGCTACGATGTGTCTGTCTTGTAAATCGGCTTGAGCTTCTTCCAATGCAACTTCTGCAAGGTCACGTTGAGTGCGTGCTAAGTCCAATTCACTGACCGGTACAGCGCCTTGCTTATAGCTTGATGCTAATCGTTCTACGGTGCGCTGTGCGTCTTCCAAAGTGAGTTTGGCGCGTTTTAATGCCGTTTGCTGGCGTCTATCATCAAGACGAACAAGCACCTTTCCTTTTTCTACTGTTTGCCCAGGGACAAAGTTAATTTCTGTTACTTCATCAGCGACGGCAGGATACAACACAATTGAACGAACGGCTTCAGCACTACCTACTGCTTCCACTTTTCGCGTTTCGTTCATAAATTCAATGGGCTTGGTTACTACAAGCTTTGCTTGCCTGTCTCCCATAAACTGCGCATTTGCAGTTTGCACCATCATTAAAAAAAGAGCGCAAAGACCTGTCCATGTCTTCATTGCACCATAGAATGAATTTTTCATTTTAAACCCGTAGCGTTATTGGAACCTGTGCAGAAAAAGCTGCTGGCCCTTTATTTTTGTATTACCAAAACGTATGTTTTGTAGTCGATTGGTCGACCTCGTTGTTTGTACCGTATAGCACCACAGGCGGTTCAGCTAAGCAATTGCAGTTCGGCGTATTCCCTGTACAGGGTATCGCTTTTCATTAACGATGCATGGTCGCCGCTTCCTACGACCTGACCTTTATCCATAACTAATATGCGATCGGCGTGCTGCACCGTCGCAAGTCGGTGAGCAATCACAATGCTGGTTTTACCTACCATTAATCTATCTATCGCTTGTTGAACCATACGCTCACTCATCGCATCAAGCGCACTTGTTGCTTCATCGAGGAGTAAAATTGGGCGGTCGGCCAAAATAGCGCGAGCAATAGCAATACGTTGTTTTTGACCGCCAGAAAGTTTTACGCCTCGTTCGCCTAACTGTGTGTTGTAGCGCTCATCTAGGTTATCGATAAATTCGTGGGCAAATGCCTGCTTCGCTGCATTTATCACGGCGTCGTCACTTGCATGTGGGCTGCCGTAGCGAATGTTTTCCAACACGGTATCAGCAAAGACCACGGGCTCTTGGGTAACTATCGCAATATGTTGGCGCAGAACGTCTACAGGCATTTTGTTGATTGGCGCACCATTGAACAGTATTTGTCCGGCACTTGGGTCGTAGAAGCGCATTAATAATTGAAATAGTGTTGTTTTGCCTGCGCCACTTGCTCCTACCAGAGCAAGACGTTCTCCTGCTTGAATGTTAATGTTTAAATTATCAAACAAAGGTTTGCTGTTGGGGTAAGCAAAGCTGACATTTTCCAATTCTATTTTTGGTGCCGCTTTGGAGATTATCGGTTTAGCGCTTGCTCCTTTTAATGCTGAGTACGTTGAAGAAGCAGAGGCTTCAGCTGTGTCACCATTCAAAGATCGAATAGAAGGCTCAGTGGTAAATAGCTCGTACAAACGCTCACTTGCACCAACACCTCGCTGTACTTCACCAATGACTTCGCTGATTGTGGCCACACTGCCGCCAGCCATTACGGCATAGAAAAGGAAAGCGGAGAGTTCACCTACGGTCATAGTGCCGTCTAATACTTGTCTTGCCCCCACCCAAGCAATAAAGATGATGGCCGTCATACTGATACACATGATGCAGCCAATAAGTAGTGAGCGATAGTGAATACGCTTTTTAGCTACGTCCATGGCAAGCTCTACCTTTTTAGAGAAATGCATTCGTTCGGCATTTTCAGCGGTATAGGCCTGTACGGTCATAATTTCATGGAGACTTTCATCAATTCGTGCACCCAAGTCTGCCACTTTGTCCTGGCTTTCTTTGGCATAACGGCGCACTTGGGGCGCCAGTACCTTGATAGGAACCAGCACCGCGGGTACTGCAACAATTACACAGAAGGTAAGAAGGGGACTAGAAAACGTCATAAGCGCCAGTGCACCAACGAAAGTCACGACCGAGCGAAGGGTCATCGACAAACTCATTCCCACTACAGTCTGGATAATTGTAGTGTCGCTGGTAAATCGAGAAATGACCTCACCAGTTCTAAGTTCCGCAAAAAATGAAGGCGGAAGAGACAGCAAGTGCGCATATACCTGGTTTCTGATATCAGCACTAACGCGCTCGCCAAGCCAAGTCATTAAGTAAAAGCGCGCATATGTCGCTAAACAGGCCACGATAGTAATGGCTAGCACTAATACTGTGGCTTTGTTTAACGTATCCGCTGCGTTTTCTATGAAGCCGCTGTCGATAGCGTACTTAATGCCTTGCCCAAGTAAAAGCCATGCAACTGCGGCCGTGAAAAGTGCTATAACTGCACCTACAACGCGCGCTTTGTAGCGAAGTAAATGTGAGCCAATCCACTGTAAGACTTGTTTGGTTGATACACTAGCGAGTGGTGTTGTCAAAATTACCTCTTCATGCGCATAACTAATTCATAGCGTTGATTTCGCTACGCTTATTAAAATTCATTATTTGGATTATACGGCAAAGCATGTACATTGGACGTAGGCAATGCGATTACAGCGGCAGTATTTACGCTGGGATGAAAGTTAACGTCGCAGAAGCAAAGCAAAATAGTTAAAACGGGAAAATAACGATGAGTGAAACACGTACTTTGTATTATGTTCATGATCCAATGTGCAGTTGGTGTTGGGCATTCGTTCCTACTTGGGAGCAAATACAGCGTGAGTTACCCAACGACATTGAGGTTGTCTACTTGCTTGGCGGGCTCGCACCGGATAGTGATTTACCTATGCCGGAACAAATGAAACTTACTATTGCAGGCTATTGGCAAACTATTCAAGATCGTGTGCCTGGAACACAATTCAACTATGATTTTTGGACAAAGTGTCAGCCTCGTCGTTCGACCTATCCTTCGTATCGAGCAGTTCTTGCTGCAAAAGCGCAGGCTAGAGATAGCGATGAAGCAAAAGCATTAGAGAAGGCAATGATCAAGGCAATTCAAGAAGGGTATTACCTGAATGCGAAAAACCCGTCGGATTTTGATACCTTGATAGCATTTGCTGAAGAAATAGGGCTTGATGTCGAGCGCTTTGAAATAGCACTCAATAGTGAAAGTACAATTGAGAAATTAAACGAAGAAATGCAAATGGCGCGTAGTATAGGCGCCCAAGGCTTTCCCAGCTTAATACTCAAATCAAACAAATTTGCCGAGGCAGAAGAGACAAAATCACAAGCGCTTAAAAAGCCACAGTGGCAAAACGTTCCCTACGACTATAACGACGCAAGAGTAACCCTGCGTCATCTATAATCGTTATTGAAAGAAGCAAGTAC
Organism: Alteromonas sp. DY56-G5; assembly: GCF_041414725.1. Taxonomy (NCBI): domain Bacteria; kingdom Pseudomonadati; phylum Pseudomonadota; class Gammaproteobacteria; order Alteromonadales; family Alteromonadaceae; genus Alteromonas; species Alteromonas sp. DY56-G5. The sequence continues at coordinate 77,759 of NZ_JANHZQ010000015.1, forward strand.
TTTTAAACTGTACCTTCCTTGCATTGTTCAAGGCGTAAATCTCCCACCGATTTTGGGTATTCAACACGGGTTGTAACGATGTCTGAAACAGGGACGCCAGAATCCGTTTCTTGGAGCCATACTTTCATATCGTGATGGTCACGAGATTGGTTGAGCGAGTAACGCTTGCCGCCTTCTAAGTTTACATCTAGCCTAACTATCGCCTCGCGAGTGGTACCATCAGGCAGGTCAGTGTTTACGACACTGGCTTGAACAAATAGAACATGCTCTCCCGGCTCAACATCCCGAAGAACTAACGCACCGTTAGGGCGTTGGTTAAAACACATCAACTTTACGTACTCTCGCTTATTGTCAAAGGCTTCTCCGCGGTTAGCGAAAAAGTCTATACGAGCTTCATTGGGTTGGACTTCTGCTTGTTGTGTGACCATATCTGTAGCGGATGAACACGTGAAAAGTGGAGCAATTGATGTAGCGAGTATGAGTGATGATAATTTCATTCGAATAATCCTTCTTCGTGATCCATTTACTGAAGCCTTTGATTAACAAATGCGCCAGAGAAAAACTAAAATCCAGTTAACTGCCATCCTTTAAACTGCATATGGCTTAAGTTTTTTATCCACACTAAATTCTAGTGCTACGTTAACAATACACCACCAGATGTTATTTTAAAGAAACTTACGAAAGATCATGCATGTGTATTTGCGTTCTTAGGCCATCACCTACTTACGGGAGCGATATTGAACTAAACAAAGGATAAATCAGGTTTTTACTTGCATTGAGTGGTGATATCCGTATAATTCGGCGGCCTTCTAATTGGTGTCTAATTTTTAGACGTTGGTTGAAGGCTTAAGTTAACGGTAACGCTACAACGAGTTTGAGGCATTTATGGTTACTATTCGTTTACAGCGTGGTGGCGCGAAAAAGCGTCCATTTTATCAACTAGTGGTGGCTGATAGCCGTCGTGCAAGAAACGGTCGTTTCATTGAAAACATCGGTTTCTTCAACCCAACTGCACAAGGTCAAGCGGAACGTCTTCGCGTAGATCTAGAGCGTGTTGAATACTGGGTTGGTGTAGGCGCGAGCTTATCAGATCGCGTTTCTAGCTTGGTAAAAGAAGCGAAAAAATCTGCAGCGTAAGCTGTTATTAACTGGTGGTATAGATGAGTCTAGCGTCTGACAAAGTGATTGTTGGCAAAATTGGCGCACCGTACGGTGTTAAAGGTTGGGTCAAAATCAACAGCTATACAGAAACGCCAGAAGGTATTTTTGATTACGCGCCATGGTTTCTTGGCGATGAAAAAGAATACCAAATTGACCAGTGGCGACCGCACGGTAAAAGCCTCGTTGCAAAAATTGTGGGCGTTGATAGTCGAGATGATGCTGAGCGCATCAAAAACTTGGATATCAACATAAATGCTTCACAGCTGCCTGATTTAGGCGACGAAGGGGTTTATTGGCGTGAGCTCACCGGCATGAAAGTAGTAACAACGCAAGGTTACGACTTGGGTGTGGTGAAAGAAGTGTTTAATACAGGTGCTAACGACGTGATTCACGTTAAAGCGAATGTAGGCGATGCTTTTGGTCAAAAAGAAAGACTATTACCTTTTGTGTTCGACGAAGTCGTACAAGAGGTGGATAAGGAAGCGAAGGTCATTAAAGTTGACTGGGACCCGGAGTTTTAAGTGACACCGGAAAAGTGGTTCGGCGTTGTTAGCCTGTTTCCAGATATGTTTGCCCCTTTTACCCAACAGGGTGTTATAGGTCGAGCAGTTAAGTCTGGAACGTTATCGGTTGACACCTTCAACCCCCGTGACTTTACACATGATCGCCATCGTACAGTAGACGATCGCCCCTACGGAGGCGGACCCGGTATGCTGATGATGGTAAAACCGCTAACCGACGCAATACAAGCTGCCAAAAAAGTTGGTGGCGAAAAAAGTAAGGTGATCTACTTATCACCACAAGGGAAACCCCTTGACCAAGCAGGCGTACAGCGACTTGCAAACATTGACCGCACAATTTTAATTTGCGGTCGATATGAAGGCATCGACGAGCGAGTAATCGAAAGCCATGTAGATGAAGAAGTCTCTATTGGTGATTACGTGCTAAGCGGCGGTGAACTGCCAGCAATGGTTCTTATGGACGCGGTTGCTCGATTAGTTCCTGGCGTGTTGGGGCATAAAGCCTCAGCAGTTGAAGATTCTTTCACTGACGGTCTTTTGGATTGTCCGCACTATACGCGGCCCGAAATACTCGATGGTCAAAAGGTACCTGATGTGTTGTTAAGTGGGGACCATGAAAAAATTAGGCAGTGGCGATTGATGCAATCATTAGGTAGAACCTGGCAGCGTCGCCCTGAATTGTTAAATCACCTAGCTCTGACTGAGGAGCAGCAGCGTTTGCTTGAATTATTCCAAGCGCAACTGCAGCAAGATGACAGTTAACTAGGACGAGAGGATATGATGAGCAAAGTCAGTCAAGATATCATCAAAAAAATCGAAGAAGCACAGCTAAAGACTGATGTTCCTGCGTTTGGTCCAGGTGACACAGTAGTTGTTAAAGTTCGCGTTACCGAAGGTGACAAAGAGCGTCTTCAGGCTTATGAAGGTGTTGTTATCGCTAAACGTAACCGTGGTCTGCACTCGTCTTTTACCGTGCGTAAAATTTCTAGCGGCGAAGGCGTTGAGCGTGTGTTCCAAACACACAGCCCGGCAGTTTCTTCAATTGAAGTGAAACGTCGCGGTGCGGTTCGTCGTGCTAAGCTTTACTATCTACGTGAGCGTTCAGGTAAATCTGCACGTATCAAAGAGAAGCTTAACTAAGATTACTAATCCTTGCGTTATTGTTAACTTCGAAAAAGCCCGCTTTAAGCGGGCTTTTTTGTGCCTGAAATTCGATCCATTCAACTTGTTTTTTAATACAAACATTAAGGTTTCTTAATAGAGAGAAGGATGAGTACAGAATACTTTATCGTGTTAGGCATTGTTGGCGTCGCATTTTTTGCTGTATCGGGCGCATTACTGGGGCATGACAAAAGTATCAATGGGTTTGGCATCGTCGTTGTCGGCGTGATGACAGCCCTTGGCGGAGGTACTTTAAGAGACCTCCTATTAGGAAAACCTATTTTCTGGGTAGAAACCTCAGAGTATCTACTAGCAACCTATTCAGCTATATTCGCGACAGTCTTATTCATTCGCTACATGCCTTCACCTTCCAATTTTTACTTTATACTTATCGACACCATAGGGCTTGCTATTTTTAATGTCATAGGCATCGAGAAAGCACTTATTAGTGGAACCGGAATGATTGTCGCCTTAACGATGGGCATGACAACCGGTATCTTTGGGGGCTTGATGCGCGATGTGGTTTGCAGAGAAGTACCTTACGTTATGCGCGGAGATGTTTATGCGAGTGCATGTTTTGCAGGTGGTCTCACTTACGCCGCCTTGTTTGCCCTAGATATCCCTTACATTTGGTGCATTTTAGGTTCTATCTCTGTAACAGTTTTACTAAGAATTGCATCGTTGCATTGGGGGGTTAAAGTCGATCTTTTTAGGAAGAGAACACCAAGGCCTAACTAACAGTGTAGAGTCCAACATCGATATGCCCGTGAAGAGTCTTATTAGCAGATGTCGGTGAAGCGTCTTAAGTGACGCTCCACCATAGCACCTATTATTGTTATGCCATGAGTGAAAGCGATTCTATTAACGGTTTATTCTCGTTATCGATAGTGTGGATGATATGTTTATGTAGACGCTTTTTGTGTTCGCCAAAAATACCACGCTTTTTATCAAAGGTCTTAGCGTAGTTCAGCGCACCTTCCATCAAGCTTTCTTGTGTATCGTACGCCTTCTCTACCACGTGATCTTGCTCTAATTCTTTACCAGACACTCGCCTTCCGGAAAGCTTCATTTCATTAAATCTGTAATACGGCATCGCTTTTTTAACAAACTCAATCATACCGGGCAGAAAGGGGATTGATAAATCTACTTCAGGGAAACAGAAGAAGCCTTTGTCTGCGCGCATAAATCTGAAGTCACAAGCGCACGCCAAAATTGCTCCGTTTCCGAAGGCGTGTCCGTTGATTGCAGCAATAACGGGAAGAGGGAACAGAAGCAGCGCTTTAAACACGTCATCCATACCGTACATAAATTGCTTTATTTCCTCAGTGCGAGCTGCTTTCATTGCTGGCATTAGCCAGTCTGTGTCTATACCTAGACTAAAGCATTTCTCATCATTTGATGTGATCACTAGTGCTTTACAGCTTTCATTACTTTTAATGGTATTTAACGCTGAAAGCATCTCCTTTGCGAAGAGAGGATTGTGGCGGTTCTCTCCATTTTGCATGGTTAGCATGGCGACGTCGCCAGTGTAGGTTAGGGCTAAATTTTGCATTGTATTCTCATTATTATTCCATTGTCGCAATGATACAAAATCCTGACAATAAATGAGAAATTTAGCTTATTTATGTTGGTCAATTACGTCATTAAATTCGTGGATCATTTGAAAACGTAAGGACGGGATGTCACTACAAAGCGTTTGACTAATGAGGTAATTCGGAACAAGCCTCACTGTCGGTTAAAAATTGTGCTATCTCTATGCACTATTGCCATTCAGTCATGCTCATTCGCTTCGAATCTACCCTAGATTAAAGTATTATTCGTTATTACTTGCGCGATTACGCTTGAGTTGCTAAAAAGTCAATGACGTTAAAGAAATATAGAAAAAGCTAGTTGTACAATAAAGTTTACACGCAGATTGCACACTCTTTTGGCGTTTAATGTTCCGTTTTTTATTTGTAGTTAAGAGAGTAAGAGAGCTCCCATGATCAAGGACACCGTAAATAATGTTCACGTAAGTACCGAAGATGTACTTATAACCCCTGAAGCGCTTAGTGCTGAATTGCCTGTGTCAGACAAAGCGTTAGCGGCTATCTCTGAGTCTAGAAAGATTGTTTCAGATATCATTCATCGTCGCGACCATAGATTGCTTGTAGTGTGTGGACCATGTTCTATACACGACGTTGAAGCCGCGAAAGAGTACGCACTTAAGCTTAAAGAGCTTCATGAATCATGCAAAGACACGCTATTTATCGTTATGCGTGTGTACTTCGAAAAGCCGCGTACCACAACAGGTTGGAAAGGTTTAATTAACGACCCGCATATCGACGGTACATTTGATATTGAAACCGGTCTTCGTAAGGCAAGAGAGTTGTTAATTTGGCTTGCAGAATTAGAGCTGCCTGTTGCAACAGAAGCACTAGATCCAATTAGTCCGCAATATCTTGCAGAGCTATTTAGCTGGGCTGCTATCGGTGCGCGTACCTCTGAATCGCAAACCCACCGTGAAATGGCCAGCGGCCTGTCTATGCCTGTAGGATTCAAAAATGGTACAGATGGAAGCCTAGATATTGCCATAAACGCCCTTAAATCGGCCGCATCGGGTCACCGCTTTATGGGAATCAATAAGCAAGGCCAGGTAAGTATTATCGGGACCAGCGGTAATCCAGATGGCCACATTATTTTGCGCGGTGGAAAGCAGCCTAACTACGACTCGGTTTGCGTATCAGAGTGCGAGATTGAGTTGCAGGATGCTGGTTTAACAGCGGGCTTAGTAGTAGATTGCAGCCATGCAAACTCTTCAAAAGATTATCGCCGTCAGCCATTGGTTGCACAGAACGTGGTCAATCAAATTCTAGAAGGCAATCAGTCTATCATTGGCGTTATGTTGGAAAGTCACTTGAAATCGGGTAATCAAAAAGCTGAAGGTAAAAAGCCAGAAGAACTTGAGTATGGTGTTTCAATTACAGACGGATGTATTGATTGGGAAACAACAGAGAACTTAATATCTCAAACCAGAGATAAATTAATAACTGTGTTACCCTTACGCCAAAATAAGCGCACGGTGGCATAAATCCAAGCAACGCCTAAAGTGGCAAGAAAAATTTGCCACTAAGCCCCGTGCCATTTGATTCAAGGATAAGACAGAATGGCCGATTTATCGCAGCACTTAAAAAAGTTAGATACGCTGCGTGAAGGTATCGACGAGCTGGATACCCAGCTTGTCGAATTACTCGCAAAACGCAATCAAATTACAACCCAGGTCGGTCAGATTAAGGCTGAAGCTGGTATGCCCGTTTATGTACCAGAGCGTGAAAAAGCGTTGATCGCCTCCCGCCGTGCTCAGGCAGAAGCACTTGGGGTTTCGCCCGATCTCACCGAAGACTTATTACGTCGAGTAATGCGAGAGTCTTATCACACGCAAAACAACAAATATCGCTGTGTGAAACCTGATGTCGACAACGTTGTTGTAATTGGTGGAGCAGGGGCACTTGGCCGTGTGTTTGTGAGCTTGTTCGAACGAAGTAATTACAACGTTTCAGTTGTGGAAAAAGACGACTGGGAAAGTGGTATAGCAACATCGTTATTAAGCTGTGCTTCACTGGTTGTTGTTGCAGTGCCTATTAATCTAACCGAAGCCGTGATTAGCAAGCTTACTATGCTGCCAGAGGATTGCGTGCTTGCAGATATAACCAGTATTAAAGCTAAGCCACTTGAGGCGATGCTTGCCGCACACAATGGTCCGGTTGTTGGACTGCACCCCATGTTTGGTCCTGACGCGCCTGGCATGATTAAACAGGTAGTGGTAGTGTGCGACGGACGTGGCAGTGAGAAATACAGTTGGCTCATTGAGCAAATGCGAATTTGGGGTGCTACCATTCACGACTCCAGCGCACAAGAACATGACCAAGCCATGGCTTACATTCAGGTAATGCGTCACTTCAACACGTTTGTGTACGGGCAGCACCTAAAAGGTGAAGATCCCAATCTTGAATCACTCACCATGTTTAGCTCACCTATTTATCGCTTAGAACTCGCGATGGTAGGTCGACTGTTCGCTCAGTCACCACAGCTATACGCAGATATTATCTTTAATAACCCCGACAATTTCGCGCTTCTACGCCGCTTTTATGAACGTTTTGGGATTGCATTGTCATTACTTGAGAATGGCGATAAAAAAGGGTTTGTCGAACAGTTTATGAAAGTCGGCGCGTGGTTCGGAGACTATGCGAAGAAGTGCTTGGTAGACAGCAAACAGATGCTGTTAAAAGCGGACGATGGTCAGCTTTTAAGAGATAAGTAGTTCTAACAGACTGTTAAGAGCCAAAGCTAATTTAAGGTAGCCAACGTGACTCGCTCTCTTCGTTTGCCAATTACCAATATTTTCGCTGATGGCGGCTATAGTGTGAGAGCACATGTAGGCGCGCATCAGCAAGCAGTTCATCTGATTCTAGATACGGGAAGCGCTACGCTTGCTTTGGGCCACGCGCACTATCATGTAGAAAAAGATAATTATGTTGAGTTTACCTACTACTCTCAATCCATAAAATATGCAGAAGGCAGTTGGCACGGCCCTGTGGTCAAAACGACAGTGCACCTTGGCATTTTTGGTCATAGTGTGACGCTACCTCAAACTTTCGTCGCGATTGCAAAAGAGCCAAATTCGCCCGAACAACCTTGCTTCAAGAAAGCTGACGGAATTATGGGGTTGGCGTATCAACCACTAAATCACGCTTATCGCTACTGTGATGAAACCAAAGAAAAACTAAGTGAGCATGACTTTTATAGTGCTTTACTCTCGGATTCTGTAGAAACTGAACAAGCTGAACTAAACGTAGATAAGCCGATTGCCACAACGTTGCCCAGCTATTTTTCATATCTTGAGCAACAACATATAACAGCGAATAAGTTTGCGTTCTGGTTGCATCGTTCAAGCATTTATAACGTCGACGGCAACTGCCTTACCGCTGCGCTAGCTCATCGAACAAATCATGGGCTATTTGTGGTTGGTGAACCCCTATTTCACAAAGACTTATATTCGCCTCCTTTGTTGAATGCGAAAGTGCTTCACGACAAGTTTTATAACGTCACGTTGAAAGCTATAGAGTGCGAGGGTGTGGCCACTAATGCGCCTGTGTTGAAAGCTTCCGATCAAGCTCGCTGGTGTTCAAATGCTATTGTCGATACAGGTGCTACTGTCATAGGCTTACCAGAGTCGCTGTATGATGATGTGATGGGTCAGATTCACGCGTGCGTTGGAAATGCCGATGTGTTGCTCGCGCCATTCACGGCTTTTTCGTTACAAGAGCAAGGTATTCCATTAACGGAATTAGATCTTACAAAATGGCCAACGCTAACGTTTATACTTGAGGGGGAAGACGGGGAAGACATAGCACTAAAGCTTCCTCCTGAAGCATATTGGCAGATACACGCACCGTCATATAACTTTGCGTCCTTTAAAATCTTTCCCTTAAAACACTGGCCAAATCAAACTATTCTGGGGCTTCCGCTGATTTCTCAATACTATACAATTTTTGACAGAGCAAGAGGTGAATATGGCGTGGTGTCCTTCGCACACAAAGTCACTGCTGGCCAAATAGTTGAAACACTAAAGCAGATTTTTAAAAATAATAACTGACATCAAATAAGAACAATAAGGGAATTTTAATGCAGCGGGGTAGTTTGGTTTGCGTGGGAACTGGCATGATGGTTGGCGCGCACATGTCGCCAATATGTCAAAGTCATATAGAACAGGCCGACGTCGTATTTGTATGCGTAGCCGAACACTATATGGAAGCGTGGATCACGTCTTTAAACAATAATACCGTCAATCTTCAATCATTCTATGAAGATGGAAAAGACCGTCACGAAACGTATGCTCAGATGACTAATGCGATGCTAAATAAGGTGGAACAAGGTCAAAAAGTTGTTGGGGCGTTTTACGGTCACCCCAGTGTATTTGCAAAAGCGCCGCTAGACGCAGTAAACAGAGCCAAACAAAAAGGCTTCGAAGCATACATGCTACCTGGTATTTCCGCGGAATCGTGCCTGTATGCTGATTTGGGCGTCGACCCTGGGGCAGTTGGTTGCCAGCATTATGAAGCCAACCAATTCCTTAAATTCAAACGGGAAATAGATACCGCTGCATACTTAATTTTATGGCAAGTGGGTGTTGTCGGCGACTTTTCAAGCGCTGTATATACTTCAACGCCGCTTCAGCGAAAAAAGCTCACAGATAAATTACTGTCAATTTATAACGCCGAGGACACTGCTATTTTGTACGAAGCAGCAACGTTACCTATTGAAGATTTCAGAGCAGAAAGTATTGCTATTGCCGACTTGCATGAACACGAAATTAATCAACATACAACGCTGGTTATTCCACCGGTAAAAACACTAAAGCTTGATGATACTGACTACTCCACAAATAGTAATTTATGCAATTCGTAACGCATCGTTTTACTTGCGAACTGCTTGATGATAAGTGGGCTGCAGAGGCGGCAGCGCTGTATCAAGATGAGAAAGTAATGCGGTTAATTGGCACGCCCCTGACTAAAGCCGAAAGTGAGCGAGTGACTAGTGGATTCATTGAAGCAAACCGTCAGCCTTGGCCAACGCAGAAAGTCTGGGTAATAACTTGCAATTACACAAAAGCATTTTGCGGTATTCAGATGTTACGTAAACATACTCACAAGAATAGCGCAGAGATTGGCATAATGTTAGCTCGAAAGATGAATGGCAAAGGGGCTGCTCGGGAAGCGATGGGAGCCTTGGTTGACTACGGTATTTCACATGTAAATCTCGACCGCATCGTTGCTCAGTTCCAAATACGCCATTTGGCAACACGGCGATTAGTTACTCAATTGGGCTTTGTTAAGAAAAACGACAGTTTATCAATGGGAAGCAAAAGCGAACTAACAACCTATACTTTTGAACGCCTTTGTAACTGAGTTATCGTCAACCGAACGATTAACCATAAGTTGCCCTTAAACGCGACGCGTGTGTCCACTCGCACTGGTATTATATGTCAAAAAGACTATACGTAATTGATTAACATCCCATCAATTTGTTGATAATCTAGTATTAACTAAAAATTATAAGCTGAATACACACTCATGAAGGCGCTAAAAGAATTACTAGCAATTGCACAAGATGCATCTAAACAACGCAACTCAGACATTATTGCTCAGTTCAAAGCTGATCACGCTGATGAACTTTCAAAAGACAAAGAAAAAATGTGGTGTCTTTTGATGCCAGAAGACGAAGAGCAAGAAGCGCCAGGAGATGCACCAGACAGTGGCGAAAAGAACCAAGCTTCAATCCACTAACCGTGATAGTTGAAAATGCTGGCTAGACTATTAATAGGGGCGTTACTTTGCCCCTTTTTCATATTTCCGCTTTCTGCTGACGAAATTGATCAGCAGTTAGTGCGCGCTGATGCACTTCGCAGTCAAGACGTGGAGGCGTTTCGTACGTCATTGTCTGCTCTCAGTAATAAATCAGCCTCCTTCTCACCGGCCCAAGTCCAATACTTTAACTATCTCAATGCTTATAGTTTATCGTATTCAGGAAAACTCATAGAGGCAGTTCCGCTTTATGAAAGTGTTTTTCAAAGTGCTTCAGATAAATCGTTACAACTACGAGCCAAAAATTCAATTCTCAACAACTACGCGTTAGTTCGGGATTTTCCCAAAGCACTTCAGCAAATTCCTGATATTGTTCCTCTACTTTCGTTAGCGAAAGATAAAGATAAGCACCTTTCAATTTTGACGATTGCGCTTTTTTATAATCAGTTGGAGGAGTTTGAGCAGAGTTTGCAGTACAGTGCTCGCGTAATTGGACAAGAGCTTTCTTCCCGCAATGCGTGTCTGGCTCACAATCTGCGTAGTGAGTCGCTGCATAATTTAGGACGACTTGACCGAGAAACGCTAAATACAACCATTGAGGTATGTAATGCGAGTAAAGAGCCAATCGCTCTGAATCTAGCAAAATTATGGCTTGCTCAACTGATGTTAGCATCGCCAGACAGTATCGCAGGGGCGTTAGACGCCTTACTTGCTATCCAAGCAGATGTTGAAAGTACTAACTATCCACGATTAACGTCAGAGTACTATACAGCGCTAGCACAAGCCTATTTTGCCAATAAGCTCTTTCATAACGCACAGGAGAGTGCGCTTAAAGGCGCGGAGCTTGCAAAAGGCATGGGATATTCAAAACCCAGAAAAACGGCATATTATATACTGTACCAGTCGGCAATAGAGAAAGGGGATAATGCACAAGCATTAGATGCATTCATTCAATACGCTGAGGCTGATAAAGCGTACCTTGATGAGTACAACGTTAAGCAAATGGCGATTCAACAGGCTAAGTTCGATAACCTCGAGAAGAATATCGAAATTCAGCTACTGGACAAAGAGAATAGCCTACTGAAAGCACAAGCAGCACTTTCCCGAGAAGAAAAGCAAAATCACAGGCTGTTGATAACATTGCTTGCTTCCACCACGATACTTGTCCTTATGTGGGCAATAATAAATCGTAAGTTACATGCAGCACTTAGGGAAAAGGCGCAAACTGACTCGTTAACAAAAGTGGCGAACCGTCACTATTTTACTGAGTTGGCATCGAAAGCGCTTGATCGAATGTCAGAGCAGCAGGACGTATTATCTTTTGTAATTTTCGACCTTGATCACTTTAAGTCAGTTAACGATAGCTACGGCCATCCAACAGGCGATTGGGTATTAAAAGCAGTAGTTAACGCGGTGAGGAAACACTGCAGAAAAGAAGATGTTTTCGGGCGCTTAGGTGGTGAGGAGTTCGGCCTACTATTACCAGGGTGTAATGAGAAAAAAGCAAAAGAAATAGCGGAAAGTATGCGCAATAGTATCCGTCAAATTGATACAGCTGAAAGCGGTTTTACCTTCGATATTTCAGCAAGCTTTGGTATCTCCAGCACTGCGTCATCAAAGTATCAATTCGAGGCGCTGTATGCCAATGCCGATGAAGCTTTGTATGGCAGTAAAAAGCATGGCCGCAACAGAGTTTCTGTCTTCCAGGTTAATGGTGAAAGTGACGTTGGTAATGTTGGGCAAGCCTTTCAGCCTGCCTAAACATTACAACGAAAGAAAGTAAACAATGGGGCGTGTGCTGGCTTAATCAGCCAGTGCACTCGCCGCGGCCACTTTGGTCGGGCTAATTTCTTCGCTTGGATAGCAGCCCAATACTTTGATGTAGCGGGTAATACCACGCAATGCATCAAGGGCATTTTGTACAGGGCCATCTTCTACGTTGCCTTCTACATCAATGTAGAACATCTCTTCCCATGGATTACCTGGAATAGGACGCGATTCAAGCTTCGTCATATTGATGCTGTTCTCTCGTAGCACCAACAAGGCCTCTACAAGTGCACCTGGCTTTTGGATGGTAGACATAACAAGTGTTGTTTTAGCAGGAACTTGAAGTGGAACCACTACTGGGTTGCGCGCAACAACGATAAAACGGCTATGGTTTTCTTTTTGGTTTGCTAAGTTACTCTTTATTGCCATTAGGCCGTACAAGTTACCACCCGCTTCGCTGCCTATTGCGGCTACGTCATCGCGTTTAAGCTCACTAACTGTCAACATGGCAGACGAGGTGCTGTCCATGGTTTTCACTTCTACGTTCCCTAGTTCTGCTAAGAAATGGCTACACTGAGTGAACACTTGAGGGTGAGCGTAAAGCGTTTTGATTTTATCGATACTGGTGTTGGCTCCCACTAACAATGTATGGCGGATAGGGTGGGTGAGTTCACCAATAATACTAAGTTGGGTATGCTGTAGTTGGTCATACACTTCATTGATACTGCCAGACGTCGTGTTCTCAATAGGCAATACCGCGTAATCGGCTTCTGTACTTTCAACTTTGTGAATAATTTCTGCAAAGCTCTGACAGCCAATTTCCAGCAATTCGCCTGGGCGACGAGAGAAGTACTTTTGAGTTGCTAGATAAGAGTAAGAGCCCTTGTCGCCCAAGAATGCCACTCGGTTTAAGGGCAATGTACTGCCAGGGTTAGCGCGTTCAGCAAGCATAGCCTGCTGGTTTAAAACAGAGTCTTCAATAATAACGTGGAAAATTTGTGTCACATAATGAGGGTCTAAGCCGATGTTTTGGCCTTCTTTTATTAGGCGCACCAATAGCTGTTCTTCTCGCTTTTGATCTCTCACAGGAATGTGATGCTTTATTTTCGTCTCAGCCACTTCGTTGGTTAACTTTCTGCGTTCTGAGAGTAAAGTAAGTAATTCACTGTCTAAAGCGGTAATCCGCTCTCTAACAGTATCTAATGCATTGTCTGACATATCATTCCCGTGCGTATCGTATAAGAAAATTCTGCTAAAAAAAAACCTCCCGGTTGGGAGGTTTTCATGCATGTAGCCGCGCCTCCCTAGTTAAAGGATGTAAACGCAAAAAAGAAAAGTGCTACGTGCATAGTATTCTGTTTCATAGGTTTGAATGTATGTTGAACGCCTATGTGTGTCAACCCATTTTTACAAATTGAATAGTTGTTTTTAATGTGGAGGGCTTGAAAAAGTGATTAAAATGCGCTTTTGGCTTTATAAAAAGCCAAACGGTTAGGGCATGAAGCGTTGGCAGGTGCCGAAAATAAGCACCGGCCGCTGGGTAATTTGAGAACGTCGTTTATATTTTAACGCTTAGTTACCTAATAGTGCTGAAAGCATTTGTCTTACTTCGTTGGGCTCAAAAGGCTTATCGCATAGCGCGTTCACACCTGTTTGCTGAATATTAGCCATATGTGCACTGTCAGCTGACTCTGACGTTACCATGATAATCGGTATATGTGTGGTTTCTGGATTAAAGCGGATAAATTCCGATAGTTCCCTGCCATCCATTTCGGGCATATTGTAGTCGGTAACCACGAGGTCAAAAGGTTCATCTTTTATATAAGTTAGCGCCATTGCGCCATTCTCAGCTTCTTTTATGCGTTGAAGTCCCATGCCTTCTAGTACGCGTCGAATATGATTACGCGCTAATTTACTGTCATCAACAAGTAGTACGCGAACGTCGTGTACGTCAAATAGTTCTAATTCTAGTTCATCGTGGTTAATTAGGTCTAAGCTTGCGTTTAACGCACGAGACAAGTGAAGTGGTTCAAATGGTTTAGGAAGAATTGCCGCAACACCCGCCTGCTTAAACTCTTCTAGTTTGCTTAAACGATTTTCACTGGAAACCAACATGAAGGGGATTGTTTTAAATGCGTCGTCTTCTTTGATGAATTTAAGTAGTTCTAGTGCGGTTCCATCTTCGTAGTACATCGCGCTTACGATTAGGTCAGCACCGTGCGCTTTTACCGCTGAACGAGCTTCGGAAAGGGTACTGACGGGGTCAATTTCCTTTACGTGCTCTTTTAACAACAAAGTGGTGATGATCTTTCTTTGTGTGTCAGAAGGCTCAACTAAAATAATGTGTAGATCAGAAATTGACAGCTTTTCCATTTCAGACTCTTTTTGTTATATGTTTATGAAAAAGTGAGAGCTCGCTAGCTGGCTAGCGTTACATTAGCCCCCAGCAAGCTTAACTTTATACCCTTTATCGGTCAGTAGTGTGCGGAGCTTTTCCCTGTCATCAGTTTGTACTTCAATGACACCGTCTTTCACTGCGCCGCCGCAACCACATTTTTTCTTTAGCTCAGAGCCTAGTTTTTTCAGCTCATCAGACGCGAGGTCTAATCCCTTAATCAGAGACACCCCTTTTCCTTTGCGACCTTTAGTTTCCCTGTGAATACGAACAACGCCGTCAGAAGACACCGAACGCGCTTGCTCTTTTGGCTCAGGCTTTATTTTGCCGCTTTCAGTACTATAGACCAAAAGGGCGTCTTGCCAGTCTTGCATACATACCTCAATAAATTGCGTCTTTCCATCTAAATGGCGATAAAAAAAGCATTACCATACGAAAGTTTAAGATGACTTTCGTGGCGATGTGTAAAAGTTCAACTAGTATAAGAATAGCAAAGTTAAAAGCATGTGATGAAGCATTTCTGCTTACATTTTTAAGGAGCGAATATGGAAATAACGTCGAGCTATCAAAATCAAGGGAAAGTACTAGTGGTAGATGTAGGCACTAAGTTTGACTTTAGTAAGGTAGAAGACTTCAGAAACGCCTATGGCGAACTGGGCGCCGATGTCTCTCACATCACCGTAGATTTATCGCGTACTGAATACATGGATAGCTCTGCCTTAGGTATGTTGTTAAACATGCAAAAGACACTCGCTGAAAGAGAATTAACCTACAGTATCGAAAATGCCCGTCCTCAGGTTGCTAAAATCCTGAAAATATCTCGATTCGATAAAAAGTTCGACATTAAGTAAGAAAAGCAAGTCGCTAAATTAACATTTTATCGAAGAGACATACGTGAAGATCCTCATTGTTGACGACGAGGCTATCAACCGTACATTGCTTACTAACATGCTTTATAACGCAGGCTATAAAGAGTGTATCGAAGCGGTGGATGGTGTTGAAGCTATCAAAAAATTTACGCACGAAAAACCCGACTTGGTTTTGTTGGATGTTGTGATGCCTGGGCTCAGTGGTTTTGACGTTGCACCCAAAATACGCAAGCTTGCGAAAGGGCCGTATCTACCTATTCTTTTTATCACCGCTTTAGAAGATAAAGAAAGCTTAGTGAGGTGTCTGGAAGTTGGCGGGAACGACTTTGCCACAAAGCCCTTCGACCGACACATTCTAATTGCCAAAATTCGAGCCCACTTAAAAATACGTGCTTTGAGTGAACACATAGAACAGCAAAATAAAGCACTTCGATTATTCAATCAAAGAGTGGCGAGAGAGCACGCCATTGTGGAACATATTTTTAGCCACGCTATTGTCAATCGACCCGAGGTAATGGCGCATTTCGACTGCTTCCTAAAGCCAGCTGAAACCTTTAATGGCGACCTCTTTCTATGCGAATCAAGCCCTAGTGGTGGTATTTATTTTGTGGTGGGAGATTTTACAGGTCATGGTTTGGCGTCAGCAATTGGTGCGTTGCCTGTAACCCGAGCCTTTCAGGAACTCAGCCAGCAAGGGGTATCTATTTCTGAGATTATTTCAGAGTTAAATCAAATTTTAATTAAGTTTCTACCAAGTGACATGTTTATGGCCGCAGTGGTGGGCGAAATTAACGCGGGGGGCAATAGAATAAACTTATGGCAGGGGGGAATGCCGGCTGTCATTGTTCCTGCGAAAACTGATTTAGCACTGCGCTGCATTCCCTCACGTCACATGGCATTAGGGATCCTGGATGAGCATGAACTCAACACCGATTGCGATACCATTCAACTAGGGTGCAATGAACAGCTTGTAATTTGTAGCGACGGGCTAATTGAGAGTACTAATCAAGCGGGAGAAATGCTTCTTGAGGAAGGCTTAGTAAGAATAGTAAAAGAGCAAATGCAGACGCATGGGAAAATAGAATCCAATTCACTTTTTCTTAAGGCTAAAGAGCATTGCGCAGCCTCTTCATTTCACGATGATGTCACGCTAGTCGTGTTTACCTCTCAACCCATTAAAACGCCCGTATCACCAAAGATGGATTTTGGATTGCCATCGGTGCATGAAGTTGCGCTTGACGCACAACATTTGAAACAGCCTGATATTCTTCAACGCGTGCTACAGCTTGCGGGGCAATGTGAGGGCATTCAAGCGGTGCGTTCGATAATTTATACTGTGTTGTCGGAACTGTTTAATAATGCGTTAGAGCATGGGATCTTGAAACTCGACTCAAAACTCAAAGCTGATAGTACAGGGTTCCATCAATATTACGAAAGCCGCGAGGCTTCGCTAAAAGCGCTTAGTCACGGGCGAATTAATATTCGGATAGAGTCTTTGCCCCTTAAAGGTAAGGTGCTGATAGCGGTTGAAGATAGTGGTGAAGGCTTTGAGTGGAATAAGGCAAGTACGGTAGGCCGGCGTCATTCCGTTCATGACAAATGCTTTGGACGTGGGCTCCCTTTGCTTCACGCGCTGTGCGAACGAGTGTGGTTCGAAAATGGCGGGAGTAAAGTGATTTGCTTACTTGATACTAAAATTTAGGCGCCTTTAGAAAATATCTTTACGGGCAAAATGTTCATATTCATGTTTTTCTGAGGGCTTTAAACTCTCACTTTGCAGCTCTAGTCGCTGAGTACAGTTTACATAGACTTGCTTGCTTAGTCATCGCTGTAAATCTGTCCATCTAATCCAGCAATTAATCGAATTTAGCTTTTACCGAGTAAAAGTTTTATCGATACTCAAATTTCATTAACCGCGGGCGTTTCTGCGGTGACACAAGAAGTAGGGCCCCATGCTGAAATCATTTCTTAAACTTTTCGAAGACACGCATAAGCGCACAGAGCCAACGTATACCGTTGAATTGGCGACTGCTGCATTACTTAGTGAAATTGTAAACGCTGATAATGAAGTAACGGATAGCGAGAGAAGTGAATACGAGAAACAGCTCAGAAAGCATGTAAACATAGATGAGGAAGCGATGTCGTTGTTGCTTGAAAGAGGACAAGAGACGGCTGACGATTCAATTGACTTAGTGCGTTTTACTCAAGTACTAAATAAACACTGCAGCGCTGATGAGAAAAGAGATGTGATAAAGAGCCTCTGGGCTATTGCTTACGCGGATGAATCTTTAGCGCCTCTTGAAGAGAGTACTATTCGTCAAATAGCTGATTTATTGTACGTTCCCCATAGCCAATACATTAAAACTAAACTTGAAGTAGTTGAAAGGACATAGCGTTCATCATCACTCAGTTAGTCTTTTTTGTCTTAGCTAAAAAAATGGATTCAAATTTAGCGACCTGTACCTTACTATTGTGAACAAATAATAATAAAAGCTTAGCGGTGACAGTGCTGTTTCAGAGCCTATGGCATCACTTGCTTACAACAGCTTGCAGTACTGAAGTAAGGGTAGTTGAGTGTTTAGAACGTTGAAAATCCCAATTGGGCTTGTCATTGCATTGACGATGTCGGTGCTGGCGCTCTCTGTGGTAATTGTTAATAAATTAGAACACAACGCTTCTGTGGTGGATGTGGTTAAAGGCAATACCGCGACGTTAAGTAACGCTTTGTCGCTGCAGTTATCGGTTGTCATGGAGCGAAGTCCCGGTGATAACGCAGTATTTTCGAGCCTGTAACAGATTCTGTGTAACTGCCATTAGTTAATATGCTTTTCGAGGCGTTCCTCGAACTCGATAATAAAACGACTCATCGCCTGACGCCAGTTTTGAATCGGCATCGACCATTTCTTACTGGCGTCTCTTATTGCTAGATATACCATTTTTCTTGCTGAATCATCGCTGGGGAAGACTTTCCGTTTCTTGATGGCTTTTCGGATAACACTGTTCAGAGATTCAATGGCGTTGGTGGTGTAAATTGCCCTGCGGATATCCTCTGGGTAGTTGAACAAGGTATTGAGATTGTGCCAGTGCGTACGCCATGACTTGCTAATTTGAGGATACTGACCGTCCCATGTTTCAGCAAATCGTTCTAGTTCAAGCAGTGCCTCATCTTCTGTTGCTGAGCGGTATACGCGCTTTAAGTCTGCTGTGACAGCTTTGTAGTCCTTCCACGATACGTATTTAAGTGAGTTACGCACCATGTGTACGATACACAGTTGAATATGCGTTTGCGGGAACACAGTATTAATCGCATCAGGGAAGCCTTTGAGACCATCCACACAGGCGATGAGGATGTCTTCTACGCCGCGCTGCTGAAGTTCGGTTAGCACGTTTAGCCAGAACTTAGCGCCTTCATTCTCGGCTATTCACATGCCCATCAACTCTTTGTGGCCTTCGGTATTGATGCCCAAGGCCAGGAAGATAGATTTGTTGATGATGCGCTTATCCTGGCGTATTTTCACCACGATACAGTCGAGGTAAACAATCGGGTAAATGGCATCTAACGGGCGCGACTGCCATTCCACAACTTGCTCGATAAC